>NZ_WEZF01000014.1 GCF_009177065.1 Tautonia marina | reverse complement strand
GTCCAAGATACGCTCCAGGGGCTCGCTGCTGCTGAGGACTTCAGGGTCAAGGTCCCGCCTGACCACCACGAAAACATCGTCTATACCTACCAGGGCGCGATAGACCGAGGTGATCCGCTGCTGGCCGTCCAGGATCACGCGGAGGTTCTTGATCTGAGTCTGTTGGACGATCTCTTCCTTCGTGTAGTCCTTTGCTCTTAGTGGGGCACGCGAGCCCTTGCCCTTCCGGGGTCGGATGTCGACTTGGCGCAGGGTCATCCCGAACCCAGGCTTGCCGTAAATGATTGTGCCAATGAAGATTTCACGGATCAGGGAGTCGAAAAGGTCATAGGTCTGGTCCAGTTCCCATCGGAAGTCGCGTTGGAATTCAGGCAAAAGAATGATTTCTCCCTCGATCCCTCGGACGATGTCGAGAAGCGATTCGGTCTGACTCTGGTTGTCGTTCATGCCAGTCTCACGAGGGGCAGGGATGGTGTGATTCCATGCACCACCGAGATTAACCCAGCACGCCATAATGCCCAAGTCCCAACCCCGCCGGCGGGTAGCCGTGGCAAAGCCGAAGGCGTGCCCCGGAATCAGCTGCGCCACCGGGGCACGTTTCGCGCTGCTCCACGTTGCCTCGGCCACTTGTCGCCAGGGCCACTCGTCCGCGGGAATCGGGAACGGGGGCTCATTCTTGACAACATCATCGAGAAAGGGAGGCTGCGCGAGTGATATCAATCGGGAAATCGGCGGCTGACTCAGCCAGGGGCATGCTTTGCGTTGCACCGGCCACTGGTGAAGGCGTTATGATGGCGTCATCCTGGACACCAACGGGGCAAAAAGAGGCGATGCCCAATCCCCCCGTCCGAGGCTGGCGGTCGGCTCCGAGCGGCTTGGGCCACCAGGGGGAGGCCGTGGCGATCAGAGGTGGAAGTGACGATCGACACGCGACGGGATCGGATCTCGGCCGAGGGAGAAATCATCAGTGAAACCACAACTGAGAATGGCAATTCTTGCATCGGTGACCTGGCTGCTCCCCGCGCTCATCGCATGGGGAGGGGAAGAACTCCTCGAACCGGCTGAAGTGAAGGTGGCGGCGGTCCAGATCCTCGGCTACGACAAGACCGACCTGCCACGCCCCGGATTCGATCCGACAGACGCCGTGATCCCTTTCATCGAGAGGGCGGCCAGGGACGGGGCGCAACTCGTTGTCTTTCCGGAGTATCTCCTGGGCAGGATCGCTGTCCCAGGCCCGCAGACGGAGCGGATCGCAAGAGCGGCGGCGATGGGGAACATCTTCGTAATCGTCGGTTGCTGGGAGGTCTTCGAGGACGGCACGTATGCCAACACGGCCCTTCTGTTCGACCGGTCGGGCGAGATCGCCGGCAAGTACCACAAGGTCCACGCCGCCGTGGACCATTTCGAGGGCCAGCCGCCCTGGTCGAGACCTCCGCAGGGCAAGGACGACGCGTGGTTCCTGACGAACGACCCCGAGTGGACGATGCAACGGGGGCAGGACTTCCCGGTCTTCGACCTGGACTTCGGCCGGGTCGGCATCCTGACCTGCTACGACGGCTGGTTCCCGGAGTCGTCCCGCATCCTGTCGCTCAACGGGGCCGAGATGCTTGTCTGGATCAACGGCCGGAGGGGGATGGTGGAGGACTTCCTCGTGAAGTCTGCGATGTTCCAGAACGAGGTCGCGATGGTCGCCACGAACCAGGCGTATGGGTCGGGGACGATGATCGGCCAGTGGCCCGCCCAGATCCTCGCCGCCTGCACGGAACCGGGGGAGGGCTACATCACCGCCACGATCGATCTGGGACGGGTCCGGCAGGCCCGGCAGAACAGCCGGAACCTCCAGCAGAGGAGGCCCGATGCTTACGGGGAGATCGTGAGGCCGATCGGCACCGATCAACAGCCCGCCAAGTAACGTGGATCAAAATCCGTTGCCGCAGGGCGACTCCGGGTCGGGCGTGGTCGGGGATCAACGACCGATCCGGCGGTGTCGGCTGGTTGGCACGAGTGGCTGCACCTGTGTTCGGAATCCCTGGACAGGAGGATCATTCTCCGCATCGCCGGACAACGGAACCAGGGTTGGCGGGATCGACCTTCCTGAGGCGTCGAGAAAACGCCGGCGGGTGGCCGGGGCGAAGCCGAAGGCGTGCCCCGGGATCAGCGGCGCCACCGGGGCACGTTTCGCGCTGCTCCACGTTGCCCCGGCTACCCGTTCGACCACCCGCCGAGGCCACTCGCGGGGGGCGGGAGGGTTGATGGGGGGCGTGGAGGGGGATCATGAGCTGGTGCGACGGACGAGCTCGTCGAAGATGGAGCCGGGGGGGATGTCCTCGTCGGAGTGCATCACGCGGTCGAAGAGGTCGTCGGGAAGGACGCGGACGACCGTCATCAGACCGGCCAGGGCGCGAGGCCAGCCCTTACGCATGCCGAGGGTCTCGCGGCGGTTGGTGATGGCGTGCATCTGGGCGTCGGTCATCTCCATGCCCATCATCATTTGCGGATATCCGGGATCGACCTGGGCGGCGGCTGATCGGGAGAGCACGGGCCTCGGCCGGTCGTCGGGCGAGCCGAAGTATCGGGTCACGTCCACGCCGTCGCGGATGCGGGGGCCGACCTGTTTGACCATGTGATTCATCATGTGATGAACCATGTGGCAGTGCAGTAGCCAGTCGCCGGGGTTGTTGGCGACGAATTCGAGGTCGGTGGCCTGGGCGACAGCGATCAGCTCGGTGTTGCGCGCTTGCCAGGCCGAGGTGGGGATGCGGGCCCCTTCGCGTCCGGTGATCCAGAAGGTGTGGCCGTGCAGGTGGATCGGGTGGTGCTGCATGGGGCTGAAGTCGAGGATGCGGAGACGGACGCGGTCGCCGTGGCGAACGACGATCGGGGTAGAGTAGGGGCCGCTCCGGCCGTTGATGGTGTGCCAGTTCCACTCCATCGCCATGGTGTTGGGCACGGTCTGATTGGGCGGGATGAAGTAGTTCTGGAAGATCAGGCCGATGTCGCGGTCGACCGGGGGGTCGAAGGCGCGGGCGGGGTGGATGATGAAGTAGCCGACCATCCCGATCGCTTCTTGCATCGCGATATGCGAATGGTAGAAGAAGGTGCCGGCCTGGTGCAGGTCGAACTCGTAGACGAAGGTGCCGCCGGGCTCGATCGGGTCTTGCACCAGGTGCGGGGGGCCGTCGTACTGGATGGGCAGCTCCAGGCCGTGCCAGTGGACGGTGGTCGGCTCGGGCAGGCGGTTCTCGACGATCAAGCGGACGCGGTCGCCCTGGTTGGCCTCGATCGTCGGGCCGGGGACGCTGCCGTTGTAGCCCCAAAGGTCCATCCAGTAACCGGGAAGCAGCTCGCGGCGGACGTGTTCGCAGACGATCCGGTACTCCTTGACCCCGTCCACCATTCGCCAGGGGAGCGTGACCACGTCGGGCATCTCGAACGGCACCGGCGGTTGATCTGAGCCCCGACGGCCCGGCACGAGCTTGCCGAAGAAGCGGTCGGAGTCGGGCGGGCCGCCATAGCTCGACCGGGTTCGCGAATACTCGTCGAACGGCCCGGGGGCCTGCTGGGGGGGAGGGGCGTCGACCTCGGGCCGAGCCTCCTGGGCGCCGGCGGTGGCCGAGGAGAGCCCGAATGTCCCGACCGTCGCGGCCGTGCCCTTCTTCAGGAAATTGCGGCGGTTTTCGGCATCGTCCATGGGAAGGCCCTCTCAAGAGTCGTCGTCGTCCGGGTCAGCGCGGCTTGGGGACGGAGTCGATGTGACCCGGCGGCGTCGGCCGTTCCGGGGCCTTCAGCCCGTCGTGCAGGAGGAAACCCTCAAGCAACGCGAGCGATTCGTTCAGGTCGATCCGTTGCGCGATGTATTCGAGGCGTCTGAGGAAATACTCCCGCTCCGCGTCGAGCACATCGGGCCAGGGGGCGCGGTCTTCCTGATAGCTCTTGAGAAGCACCTCGTAGGCACTCCTCGTCTCGGGCAGGACGACGCTTCGGTAATTCTCGACCTGCTGCAACGCGGTCAGGTAGCGGCGGTACTCCTGGGCAAAGCGCCGGCGCAGGTCGAGTTCGACGCGGCGGATCTCCCCTTGCTGGCGCATCATGTCGGCCTGGGCCTGGCGGATCGTCCCCTGGTTGCGGTCGTACAGGGGAATCTCGGCGAAGACCTGGAGCATACCGGTCACCTGATTGGGGCTGTCCTCGAAGTTCTCGCCGGCGCCGCCCTGGACGAAAATGTTGGGGATCGGCTGGACGCGCTCGCGGTCGATCGTGATCCGGTCGGCCCCGAGCTTGGCGTGGGCCTGCTGCACCTCGGGGCTGTGCTCGATGAGGTGGACCAGTGTTGCATTGTAGTCAAGCGGGGGGCCATCGGACCCTTCGAGCGTCCCGGCCAGAGGGGCCGGCGGGAGTTCGACGCCGACCAGCGCCGAGAGGAACCCACGGGCCTCGACCAGATCGTTGCGGGCCATCTGAAGATCGAGCCGACGGCGCTGCAAGAGGGCGTTGGCCTGGTGCAGATCGGCCATGTTGGCCTGGCCGACGTTGAACATTTCTCGGGTCGTCAGGACGACATCCTCGGCGTTGCGGACGAGCTGCTCGCGGACGGCAACGGTTTCTTGCCTGCCCAGGGCGCGGGCGAAGTGGACGCGGACGTCGTTGAGGACCCGGAATTGCTGGGCCATCGCGATCCATTCAGCGGTCCGGGTCCGGGCGAGGTACTTCTGCCGGCTGAGACGGAGCTTGCCGGCCGTGACGATCTCCTGACGGAGGATCCCCCCGTGGAACTCGCCGGGGGTGCCTTCGACGCCGATCTGTCGGGCCCGGTAGAAGATCACCGGGTTCGGGTAGAGGCCAGCCTGCACGGCCTTGGCCAGCGTCCCATCGACCTGGGCGACGGCCTGCCGCAGGGTCGGGTTGGCGGCCAGCGCCGTCGCCTCCAGCGACGCCAGGGTGATGGGAGGGGCGGCCGGAATGCCCTCGGGTGCCGCCGAGGTGATCGGTCCGGGAATGCTCGGAGGAGGAACGTAGATTTCACCAATCCGCTCCTCGGCCCCCTCGCGCAGCGGCTCTTGACCGGCACTGGGAGCGGCGGCCGCGAGCACCCCGGCGAGGACGACGACGCAAGGCGCGCCCCGGGAGGTCTTGATGACCATCTGCGTTCCCCCTCAGCTTCCGGTCAGTCGAATCCTCTCCATCGTTCCACACCTGATGATTTTTGGTCGGCACCGCCCCCCCCCGACTTGACCCGCACAACCCAACTCGGGAGGTTTTCGTAAGCAACCATCGATGGGAAAGGCCGCCGGCGGTCGCGGCCCAGGCTGCCGGGGACCAACGCTCCCCGGTGTCGAACATCATGAGGATCGTCCCAGGCGATCGGACAGGAGCGGAGCGGCAGGCGGTCGATTCCCGCGACACCATCGCCCACCCCGACCAATCTGTCCGCGCAGAAATTTCGGAAGATTTGTCATTTTCCGGAGCATTCTGGCCGATCAAGATCGATGAGAAATCGTGCCTGACCGAAGAGAGGCCATTTGCTCGTCTCGGTTGGCGTTGCTCGTTTGAGGGCGGGCCGTTCTAATATGATGGGAAAGGCACCGAAGGAATCACCACTCGCTCGGCACGTTCGGGGAGTCGGTTCGGAGGCATTTCCCGATTATGCAAGACCGCATCGCCTACCAAGGGATGACCTTTGACGACGTGCTGCTGGAGCCGGCGCTGTCGGAACTGCTCCCTCGGGAGGTCGAGACGAGGACCCGTCTGACCGCCTCGATCGACCTGAACATCCCGATCCTCTCGGCCCCGATGGACACGGTGACAGAGGCCGAGCTGGCCATCGCCTTGGCGCAGGAGGGGGGGCTGGGGATCATCCACAAGAACCTGTCGATCGAGGATCAGACGATCGAGGTCGACAAGGTCAAGCGGTCGGAGAACGGCATTATCGTCGATCCCGTCACCCTGCCGCCGACGGCCACCGTGGCCGAGGCGCGGGAGTTGATGAGCGATCACAACATCTCGGGCGTGCCGATCGTCGTCGAGGGCCGGAAACTGCGCGGGATTCTCACCCGGCGCGACCTGAGGTTTTTGGAGCGGGACGATCTGCCGGTCGAGGAGGTCATGACCAAGTCCAACCTCGTGACGGCTCCCGAGAATACGAGTCTGGACGAAGCTGACCGGATCTTGACGAAAAACAAGGTCGAGAAGCTGTTGCTGGTCGATGATGAGTTTACGCTCAAAGGTCTGATCACGATCAAGGACATCGACAAGCTGCACAAGTACCCGCTGGCCTGCAAGGACTCGCGAGGGCGGTTGCGGGTCGGCGCGGCGGTGGGGGTGTACGACTTCGAGCGGGTGGCGTCGTTGATCGAGGCGGACGTGGACCTGATCGTGGTCGACTCGGCGCACGGGCACAGCAAGAACGTGATCGAGACGGTTCGGCAGGTGAAGCGTGATTTCCAGATCGAGGTCGTGGCCGGGAACGTGGCGACGGCCGAAGGAACTCGGGCCTTGATCGACGCCGGGGCCGACGCGGTGAAGGTGGGCATTGGGCCGGGCTCGATCTGCACGACGCGGGTCGTCAGCGGGGTGGGCGTGCCGCAAATTACGGCGGTGTATCACTGTGCGAAGGCGAGCGAGGGGCGGGTGCCGATCATCGCCGACGGCGGGATTCGCTATTCGGGAGATGTGGCCAAGGCCCTGGCCGCCGGGGCGCATTGCGTGATGATCGGCGGCCTGTTCGCAGGGCTGGCCGAAAGTCCGGGAGAGACGATCATCTACCGGGGTCGCAGCTTCAAGCAGTACCGGGGGATGGGGTCGATCGGCGCGATGGCCAAAGGCTCGGCCGACCGCTACCGACAAGATGTTCAGAAGGGGCCGGACGGCAAGCCGGCGGCCTCGCAGAAGTACGTGCCCGAAGGAGTGGAGGGCCGCGTCCCGTACAAGGGGCCGCTGGCCGATTACGTCTACCAGCTTATCGGCGGCCTTCGGGCCGGAATGGGATACTGCGGAACCCGGACGATCGAGGAGCTACGGACCAAGACCCGGTTTATCCAGGTCACCGGGGCCTCGGTGTCTGAAGGTCATCCGCACGATGTCGTCATTACCCAGGAAGCCCCCAATTACACCAGTCCGGCGTTTGAGGGGGAGTCGAGTCGCAATTCGGTCTAAGTCGAACGAGGCCTCCGACTGGGGTCGGGATGACCCCAGCCACCCCAACACGATGGGGAAGACGGGGCACGCGCGTTTCGGTCGTCAGGCTGGGTCAGGAAGACTTCAGCCAGCTCAATACGGAGCCCCGGCCCGGCCCGATCACAAGGGGACGTCCGGGGTCAGATCGGCCCAGGTGGATTCGAACGGATCGGATCGGGAACTTCGGTCGGTTGATCGTCTGAATTACGGAAGCAATCGGGATCGAATGGAGCCGAGGGCGATCGGGCCTTCGTGCTCGGGACTCGACCCGGCCGCGGCGCGGGGAAGGCCCCGCTCAGGGCAAGCAAGGAGGCTCGGTGTGCGTCGTCTCTATCCGGTCGTAACCCTGACCACAGCCCTGCTGACGGCCGCCGCGGCGGCCAGCGTTTCGTCCAGTTACGCGCAGGACGGAAACCGTCCGGCGGGCCGGCCGAGTGCGAGCCCTTCGGCTCCCGAGGCGCCGGCGGCCATCGGATCGAGTGACCCGATGGCCTCGGCCCGGTCACCAAGACACCTGCTCCGCAACGGACAGGATTATCTGCGGTACGGCGAGTATCTGCGGGCCTTGACGCTGTTCCGGGAAGCCGAGGCGAGGATCGGGGAACTCTCCGAGGCAGAGCAGCAGGAAGTGCGTCAGGGGATCGAGGCCGCCCGGCAAGGGATGCGATCTCCCGAGGCATCCCGCGACGACTCGGGCACGGTGACCGCGCGTCGCGGCCCGAGCCGCGCTCGGACGGGAGCCCTGCCGGGAGCGATTGCGCTGGCCGAGCCTCCTCGGCCCGACGCCGGCCCGCTTGGATCGCCCGATGGGGTGGTCTTGACCGGCGGTGAGCGTCCAGGCCCGAGCCCGAACATCCCGGCCGCCCCGGCGGCCTCGGATCTGGTGCCCCCCATCCCGCCCGAGCCGATCAGCATCGACCCCCGCGTGCTTCCGTCGGCGGCTCAGTCGTTGCCGGCTCCCGAAGCGCCGGCAGGGCTCGAATTGCCGCCGATCGCCCCGGCCGCTCCGTCGAGCGACGTGCCGCCGGCTCTGCCTGGGCCGAGCGATCTGCCCGCGTTGCCGAGCCAGGCCACGGCTCCGGCTCCGGCCCCGGATGCGGAATCGACGCCCTACGGGTTGCCTCAACTGCCCGAAGCTCTGGAACAGCCGGCGGTTGAATCGCCGTCGGCGATCCTGGGCGCTGCGGCTCCGGAGCGTCTGCCGGTTGCCTCGAACCCGCCGAGCCCTCCCGACGAATTGCCCGCCTTGCCGCCGTCGGCCGAGGAGTTGATGGAGCTGGGCGAGCGAGGCGCCGCCCCTCGGGCCGCGATGCCGGCGCAAGAACAACCCTCGATGGCGGCCCCCGCTCCGGCTCGGACGGCACCGCCGAGGCCCACCAGTCTGTCGGCTCGCGAGTTGGGGGACGGATCGCGGGGCTCGATGGAACTGAACGGCCTGGGGCGTCGGAACAGCGAGCCCCCGCGCGACCTGCTCACTCCTGAGCAACGGGAGGAGGTCATGATGATCGTCCGCCGTCAGGAGGAAGCGCAGCGTCAAGGGTTTGACCCGGCCCCGCTGCCGGACGACCCCTTGATGCCGATGTACGAGGAAGACGAGCTGTCGAGCCTCGCCATCGAGTTGCCCCGACCGCCAAGCCCCTCGGAAATCCGGCCGATCCAGTCGATTCCGGTGGCCGAGGACTATGTCGAGATGCCTCCTCGACGGTTCGCGCCGAGCCGGAAGTACTGGTCGGCTGCAGCCACCTGCCACCTGCCGCTCTACTTCCAGGACCCGGTCCTGGAGCGTTACGGCCAGAGCGTCGAGCAGAAGCTCGGTCCGGTCGGTCGCTTCCTCTCGTACCCGCTCGACGACCCGAAGCAGAGCCAGCAGCGGAACCAGCTTGCCCAGCCGTTCTTCTCGGCCGGCTTGATGGCCGCGCAGATTGTCACCTGGCCATATAAGGCTCTCATGGACACGCCGAGCGAGGCCGAGTACGACCTTGGCTACTATCGGCCGGGCGATCTCGTGCCGCCGGACCTGATCTATGCCCCGCTGCACGGCGTCGGCCCGCCCTTGCAAGGCAAGCGCTATTGAGAGAGGGGTCGGGTGTTGGTGACGCCTGATCAGCTTGATCCCAATGAGGGACACGGCCCGGAGATTCGGCGATGGCTTCGCCGGTCTTCGGGCCGTGTGCGTTGGTGCGGGGAGAGGGGGAAGCCCTCCTCGATTCGAGGCCCGTTGCCAGTCGGAACACTCCGGCGTCTGGCCGATGGTCGAGGCTCGGAGACGTGGTTTCCGGAGAAAACCCTGCCGAATCGTTTGAAGAAATCGAGACGTTCGTGTACGATGGGCGGCATCGCTTCCGAAGGTTTCGGCCGGGAAGCACCCTTCACGCCCCCCCTCGTGACGATCTGATGAAGAACGTGTGATCGCACGGAGAGACTTCGCCAAACCAGACCGATCTTGCATTGATGAATCCGAGTGGATTCCGTAGAGTAAACGGTCGGTATGAGAGTTGCCTCGTAGCGTCTCACGCGGTTTTGCCGGTCATCCAAGGGCCCGAACGCCAGAGCAGATGAGTCGCATCAATGATGATGGAACCGGACACCGGAACGGGAACCGGTGGCGATAGGCCGCATTCGTACTTGAATCGTCACCTGGTGCGCGACCTGGAAGTGCTTTGGAGTGAGGTGCTAAAGCTCGCCGCGGTGGTGGAGACCTCGCTGCGATCGAGCGTGCAGGCGCTCTGTTCCGGGAAGGTCGAGCTGGCCAACGAGGTGAAGGCCGACGAGCCGACGATCGACCACTGGCAGGTCCGGATCGAGCAGGATTGCCTTCGGATTCTGGCGCTGCACCAGCCGGTGGCCTCGGACCTTCGCCTGGTGACCTCGGCCTTGAAGATCAGCTACGAGCTGGAGCGGATGGGGGACCTGGCGGCTCACATCGCCAAGCGAGCCCGCAAGCTGGCCCGGCGCGACGAGCCGGTGCCCTTGCCTCCTCAGATGGAGTATCTCGGGGTCGAAGCCCTGGGACAGGTGCACGATGCGCTCGACGCCCTGACCCGGGGCGATACGGACATGGCCCGGCAGGTGATCAAGGGGGACCGGGAGATTGATCGGCGCCGGCAGATGATCCTCAAGGATCTGAAGAAGTCGATCCGCCAGGATCCGGGCCAGGTCACCATCTGGCTGCACCTGATCAATATCGCCCGCAACCTGGAGCGGATTGCCGACCACGCCACCAACCTGGCCGAGACGGTCGTCTACGTCAAGGAGGGGACGATTCTGCGTCGAGACGATCCTCAGCCGATCGTCGAGCCGTCTTGAAGGGGCGGCTCGGGTTGGCCGAGGACGACGAGGTGGACCTTCCGGCGTTCGAAGGCATGGAAGCCGCACCGCTGATAGAGCCGATCGGCCGGGAGGTTGCGCACATCGACGGCCAGCTCCAGCCGATGGGCATGGGGCCGGGTCAGATCGAGCGCATGGGCCAGCACGCGACGCCCAAGCCCTCGACCGCGAGCCTCCGGCGCCAGGCCGAGATAAGACACCTCCCAGGTCGATTCTGAGCCGGCCAGCAGCAGCAAGACCGCCACCGGCTCGGACTGGCCCGGAAGGAACCCCAACCGCCAGCGCTCCGGATCGAACGATCCGCGCGCCCGATGCCCCTGCATCACGTCGTCGAGGCTGCGCAAACCGGCCAACTCGGGCATGTCGAGACTCCCCTTGTACGACCGTTCGAGCATGCGGGCAAAGTCGTCGTGGCGATCGGGACGATACCCCTGCCACTCCAGGTTGGGAATTTCAGGGGGAACGGGAAGAGGATTTGCGGTTGGGCGGCCGAGGTAAAGGAGGTCGGTGACGTAGGGCAGGCCGCCACGAGTCAGGTCGAGGCCGGTCTGTTTCGGCTGGCTGTCATCGACGAGGGCCTGGGCCAGCCGAATTCCCCGAGCCTCTGAGACGCGGAGCGCCTCGCGGACCATGCACGAGGCCAAGGAGGCGGCTCCCCAGGCTCGGACGATGACGGGCGGCCAGATCGCAATCGCCCGTCCTGCAAGCACTTGGGTGAGCATTGCCCCAACGATGCGTCGCTTGCGAGCGGCGATCCAGAGCCCGGAAAGGTCGAGGTGGCCTCGGGATTCCTGGCGAAGCAACTCGACGATCATGTTGGCCCGAGTCGTGGCCGAGAGCCGGTGATAGAGGACCGCGAGGGCTTCGGCTTTCTCTTCGGGAGGGCACAGACCGATCCCGAGCGCCCGAGCCGCCTGGGGAGGCTCGGGGCGGGATTTCGAGGCCGAATCGGGAAAGGAAGGGGTCGAATCCTCCAACATGGGCGGGCCATCCCTCCGTATACTTATCATATGCGACCAAACCCCGACCCGACGACGCAAATGCCTCTACAATCTTCCGGAATCCGCCCCGGAGCCCCGGCTTCGGACGGCTCGGACACCGAGCCCGGTCTGGTGGCCCGTCCCGGCCTGGCCGAGGACGCCGGCGATGCCCGGCTCGTGGAACGAGCCCGGGAAGGGGATGAGGAAGCCTTTGCCACCCTGGTTCGACGCTACGAGCGGAAGCTCCTCCGCGTTCTGACCCGTCTGGTTCACGACCACGAACTGGCGCGAGACCTCGCGCAGGAAACGCTCTGGCGGGTGTATCATCGGCTCGATCGCTTCGATACGAGTCGACGATTTGGCCCGTGGCTGTTTCGGGTGGCCGTGAATCTGGGGGTCGATCAGCTTCGCCGCCGATCGGGTCCGCCGATGACCTCGTTGCCGATCGACCGCCGACGCGAGGAGGACGACCCGAGCAACCCGTCGGCCCTCGACGTGTCTGACCCCGACCCCCGCCCCCGAGAAGAACTGGCCCAGGAAGTTCGCTTCGTGCTGGAACAGCTTCCGGTCAAGGACCGGACGATTCTTGTCTTGCGGGACCTGGAAGGATTTTCGTCGGCCGAGGTCGCCGCGATCGTCGGCCGACGAGAGGCCACCGTCCGATGGCGGCTGGCCAAGGCCCGCGATCAGTTCCGCCGGCTCTGGGAACGCCGGATGCTTCAGCAGGACCAGGGAGGGACCGACCCCTTGAACGCCTTTTCCCCCGAGGCCCCTCATGCCGATTAAAACCTGTGCATGGGTCCGGGCCCGCCTCCCGCTCCTGGCCGGAGGCGATAGCCTCGGCCTGGACCGCTGGGTGGTTGACCGCCACCTTGTGCGATGCCCCGACTGCCGGCATCGGCTCGAAGCGCTCCGCGCCAGCCAGCGCGTGCTGGCGGCCGCGGCGATCGACGAGCCGATCGTCGCGGAGGCCCCGTCACTCTGGCCCGATCTGTCGCGACGGCTCCGTCAGGCCCGACGCCCCCGAGCCCGCACGGCCTGGGGCTTCGAACCGCATCGCGCCTGGGCCTTGCCCCTGGCCGGAGGGCTGGCGGCCGGCCTGCTGGTTGCCGTCTCGCTCGTGACGCTGGGCGCCTGGCGCGATCCGAGGATCGACACGCTGGTCAAGGAGTACGTCGCGCTCGACCAGTTGCTGCCGACCGATCCGCCTCGGTTGCTCAAGCCCGAGAATCCGGAGCAGTTCGAACAGCGACGGACTCGTCCCCGGCCCCGGCCCGCCGCGGCGTACCGCGAGTCGCACGCCTCGGTCACGCCCGACGAGATCCCGACCGCCGCTCCGCGCTCGATTCCTTCGCCGCCGCCGCCCGAGGTCGAGCTGACGCAGTAAGGTATCGTTCGATGGGCGCCTGGGGTCGGCACGACCCCAGCCACCCAAGAAATCCGCTCGATTCCGTGCGGTTCATCGTGAGGGAGGGCGAGACGCGCAGGGCTCGCTCAGTCGCCGCCCGGATCGGTCGCCTCGGCCGAGCCGATCTCGTACTTGACCATGCCGGGATCGTCGCCATAGGAGTAGAACCCGGTCAGGACGTGCGATCGGAGCGCCCCGCGCCAGGTGTACGTCGTCGCCTGCGTTCCGGGATCATCGGGCTGCAAGGGACTGTCAGCCTGTTTGCCGAGGATTTCCTCGACCTGATCCTTCGGCAGCAAGTCTTCTTCGTTGGCTTCCAGCGCCTTGTCGAGCCGATCGACCGCGCTGTTGAACTGGAACAGGGCGTTCAGCTCCAGCCCTCCGACGATCAGAAGGATGATCAGCAAGACCATCGAGATGGCGTTGCGCGCGGGCGAGACCTTCGCCTTGGCTTTCTTGGATGTGTCTGTTGCCTCGGGAGAGGACGCAACGGGAGGAGTGGCCGGTGACGGGGCCGGGGGGGTCGATTCGGGCGAATCGGTCGGGGTCGACATGGGGCCTCCGGGACATGATCGGTTCAACGAGATGAAGACGCGTCGATTGACGTGCGGAGCTTACCGTATCGCAGCCTCGAACGGTTCGCAACGGTGCGGGCTCGGCAGGATATGCCTTTGCACCGCACCGTCGGGATTGGGAGGGGGCTCCTGGAGAACCAGGGGGGCGCTCAGCGGTTCGCACCGGCCAGGGCTTCGGGGTCGTTGATGACGAGGTAGTGGCCGTGGTCGGCCGTGATGATGACCGCGGCGTCGTCCCACGAGCTGTGCTGCTCGACCCAGTCGATGATGGCCCGGATCGCCTCCTCGCCGGAGAAGACGGCGCCGATGGCGGCATCAAGGTTGTTGTCGTGCAAGGCCCAGTCAACGTCGCCGGCCTCGACAAAGAGGGCGAACGGCTGGTCGGGGTCCTGGCCGAGGACGGTCAGGGCGGCCTGGGTCATCTCGGTGAGGGTCGGGTTCTCGGCGATGTCGGCCGAGGCGTATTGCTCGGCCTCGCCGGAAATGCCCGGGGCGGGGTCGTAGCCGCCGTTGGCGGTCTGATAGGGCAGGTGGCCGTACTCAGTGCCGAAGAAGCCGAACAGCCGGTGCCCCTGGGCGGCGGCACGTTCGGCGGCGGCATTGAGAACGTCGTTGCCGTTGGCCCCTTCGGTGCGCTGGGCGACGACGTAAGGGCCGCCGTGCTGGGTGTCGATGGCGGCCAGATCGTCGTCGGTGAGGTAGACGTTCCCGGCCACGGCGTTCGATCCCTGGCGGCGTTGAAGGGCCTGAAGGTTGCCCGTCTGACCGAATCCGGTGCCGATGACCACGTCGAGGCCGGGGACCTCGGGGGCGCCGCGCTCGGTGGCGATGCTCGGCAGGCCGAGCATGTCGCGGGTCAGGTCCTGGTAGTCGTCTCGGGAGACGTTGCGGGCGTAGAAGGCGGCGGGAGAGGCGTGGCTGATCGGCACACTGGTCACGGTGCCGACCTTCCAGCCGTCGCGCTGAAGGTCGTGGAACAGGGGGGTCATGAAGGAGCCGTCGGGAGCAACGTTGACGCTGCTGTTGTAGCTCTTGACCCCGGCGGCGATCTCGGCGGCGCTGCAGGAGCTGTCGGTGTAGGCGTGAGGGACGCCGCCGTGATCGTGGATCTGGGCCAGCTCGCTCGGGGTGGCCGACTGTCCGCGGAGGTAACCGGGGGCGTCAAGCTCGGGAACCTGCAACGGGCCTCGGCCGGCGAATCGGGGGTCGTAACCGCCCCGGAGGACGTTGTCGGGGAAGGCGACGGATTGGCGATCGACGTCGAGTTTGGCTCCGCTGTGCGTCGGGCTGGTGACGACGGCTCCGACGGCGAGTGAGCCATCGGCCTGGTAGGCCGGTCCGAGTTCTCCGGCAAGCAGGGCGGCGCCAGCGTTCGGATCGCCCGACTTGACGATGGCCGCGGCGTTCAAGGTTTCCCAGTCGAGGCCGTCGAACAGGACGACGAAGAGCTGTTTGGCCCCGCGTTCGACCGCCTCTTTTTGCAGGCGGTAGAGATCGGCCTGATCGCCGTACTCGGCGTCGGGGTCAAGCGTGTGCTGGGGAAGTTGGCCGTAAAGCTCCCGGAGGCGTTCGGCATTGCGGTAGGAGCTATTGGCTCCGGTGATGCTCTTGAGATCGACCGTCTTGCCGAGGGTGAAGACCGGCACGAGGCGGTTGGTGTGACTGGTGTGGTTCGAGAACTCGTTGCCCTGGCCCTGAGAGCCGAAGTGGTAGGGGCGTTCGCGCGGTTCGGCCTTCGAGGCGATGGCTTCGGCTTGCATCGCCTTGAGTGGGTCATTGTCATCCTTCGGGGCCGGCCCGAGGGCCGCGGCGGCCATTGCGGCCGAGAACCCGAGCGAGAGGAGGGCGGAAGGCAGGAGGAATCGAGAGAGGGCGGGGATCATCAGGCAGTCACTCCAGGAGATGGACGCTCAACGCAGGAGAGGCGAGCCCCGGGCCTCGGTTCGGTCGGTGGGGCGATCCAGGGGCCGGCCCCGAGATCCGGGCAGATCCGAAGGTATCACACATCCAGGGGTTCCGGGAACCGGCCCGGGAATTCTTCACGCAAGGATCGTGAAAACGATGATCAGGACGAGCGGCAGAATGATGACCGCGGCAATCAGGCTGCCGATGATCTTGCCCGGGGTGTCGAGTGTCCGGTGGTCAGACCAGCCTTCGGGGTAGGCAAGGCACCGGATCAGGACGATCAGGCCATAGACGGGGACGATGAGCGCCAGGCCCCACCAGAAACTCTGGCCCATGTTCCGGATGCGCAGGCCGCTCAGGCAGATCATCCCGGCGATCTGGGCTGCCATGATAATCAACGAACCTTGATCGTAAACCTCGGGCCAGGCGACCGAGAGGCCCTCGAGGAGAACCCCCAGGGCGACCCAGCTCAGGAAGCCGAGGCCGAGATAGAGCCCGCGGCCGATCCCGCCGTAGGTCTTGCCTTCGGCCGGTGGCGGCGCGGCCAGCTCGGCCCGCGGGGCTTCGTAGGGATTGTCGATCGCCATGACTCGGGCGCTCCCCTGCGGCCGAGTCGCTCGCTCGACCCTGACGGACGGGTTCTGAGCCATGAGCTTGATGGGTGGGAGCATTCCGATCAAGCACAATTTCGACCCCGGCGCCAGACGCGGTCAGGGCACCCGGGGGCGAGGAAAACGCCTTCGCCGAGGACACGGCCCAATCGCCAAAAAAATTCAATCACCATGGAGAATCGCGGCCTATTGACAGCCCAACAAGATAAGGATACGCTCAACCATACTTGATCAATTATAAGTGCTCAAGGTTCTGCAAGTGCGCATCAGCATTTGAGTGTTGGTGCGATACCACGAGGAAAGTACCGGCAGTTCATCATCCGGGTCGATCCCAGTCCGGCGGCCGGACTCGCTCCCGAAGGAGGCCGCATCATGGTGGAGACCGGCTGCGCTTCGCTGGAAATCCCCGTCCGATTCGCAGGGCGTGTCGAAAGGAGCGGATAAACCGATGCGTGTTCGATCGATCTTCCTCCTCGGCCTGATGGTCTCCTGCCCGGCATCGGCGGCGGTCGCCCAGGTCGATGGCGACGCCCTCGCCGGGCGCTTCCTGGCCCACATCGAGTCGGTCGCGCCGGTCGGGGGGACCTTCATGGTCGAGACCCGGTTCGACCCGGAACTGATGGAAGCCGACCGGGCGGCGAAGCGCGAATGGGCCGAGGCCCAGGGCTACGGCATCGATCTTGGCCCCGAGGCCCCCGTGCTCCACTGCGAGTGGGCGTGGGACGGGACGCGGGAGTCGCTCAAGACACTGGACGGGAGCAACAAGTTTGCCCAGTTCTACCTGACGCCCGAGGCGTATCTGGATGGGATGGCCGAGAGGAATTACAACCTCACGCTCCCGACACGACCAGGGGACTGGCGGCCTGCGAGCTTCTATCTCCTCGGCGGTTCCACGCCGTGGTCGAGTTTCCTCGAAGGCGCCCGATTCGCGTCGGAGCCCGCCCCGGCCGGATCCCCCGATGGCTCGATCCTCCTCGTCGCCCGGTCGCGGGGGAAGGAGGTCCGCCTGCTCATCGACGAGCGGGACGGGACGTTGCACCGGGCCGAGATCGACATGGAAGGCAGCCCGTATTCCCGACTCGACGTCGAAGAACTCGATCGAGCCCCGGATGGCCGCGTGTTCCCGTCCCGGGCACGATTGACGATCCACAAGGAGGGGCAGCCCTACCAGTTCATGACGTTGAAGGCGAACCGGATCGTCTTCCGCCCCGACGAGGTCGCCGACGCCCTGGCCATCGAGCTGCCCGCCTCCACGAGGGTCCATGACCGCGTCTTGAATCGCGCCATCCCGCTCTCAGAGAAGACTTCCGCGCAGGAGTTCCTCACGAACTACGACCCTTCGGCGTCGGACACCATCGAGCCGCCGATGGAGCTTCCCTCGCCCGCGCAGGCAACGGTTCACCTGCCCTCGTCGGGGCAGGGGCGACCGGCCTGGGTGATCGGCCTCGGCCTCGTCGTGCTCGCCGCGATCGGCGTCTGGTTCTTCCTCAAGGGGGGCCGGATGTGGGACGAGGCTCGTCCAGGCCGATCGTGAATCCGTGGAACGATCACCTCATTTCGGAGGAGGACTTCCGTCATGCGACCGCGACCGGATCTCGGTTGTGACCTCCCCTAACGCTTCAAAGATTCGGCGTGACTTGATCAGTTGAGATTGCCAGAACGGGAGCCCCAGGTCATGATTGGTCCCCGCCGGATGACCCGGCCGAGGTCGGCGCTGACGCTGATCGAGCTGCTCGTCGTCGTCGCCGTGATCGGGATCCTCGCCGGCCTGGTGCTCCCGGCCGTCCAGTCGGCCAGGGAGGCGGCGCGACGGGCCCGATGCACGAACAACCTCAAGCAACTCGGGCTCGCGACCCATCAGTTCGAGGCCGCCAATGGGGGCTTCCCCGCCGACCCGCACCACCGCCTGGACGGGCCGCCGCCCATCGGATACCTGCCGGCCGTCTCCCAGTTGCTCCCCCATCTCGAACTGGGAAACGTCTACGACTCGATCAATCACGATCTTCACATGCGTTATTTCGACCATTTCCCGCCCGCGAACTGGACGGCGTTGACGACCCACGTCGCCGGCTTCATCTGCCCGTCCGATTCGGGTCCGGCCGACGTCCCGGGGCGCATCAATTACCGGACGAACTGGGGGCTGGGCGACCGCCGCCGGAACCGGCCCGGTTCCGAGGACGGGGCGTTCTCCCACTGGTCGATGTTGTCGCCGGCATCGTTCACCGACGGCCTCTCCCAGACCCTCGCATTCTCCGAGAAGAAGGTCGGCAGCGGCGCGGCCGGACGCTATGACCCGTCGCGAGACTGGATCTATCTGTCCCTCTCGCCCCTGCCATACGAAGCCGACTCGCTCGTCGAAACCTGCGCGAATCAGGGCGGGATCCGGACCGTCCAGCTCGATGGCGGGCACGCCTGGCTCTTGCACGGGGCGATGTACACGGCCTTCTACGCGATGGTCGAGCCCAACAGCCGGATCCCGGATTGCGGCAACCCGAACTACGCCGGCATCGGCGTCTTCGCCGCCCGGAGTGACCACCCGGGCGGGGTGAACGCGGCGATGGCCGACGGCTCGGTCCGCTGGTTCTCCTCCTCGATCGATCGCGCCACCTGGCGGGCCCTGGGCACCCGCAACGGCGGCGAGATCATCTCCCACTCCGAATGACCGACGCCGACTCCACCGGATCGAAGCCGCATGACGGTATTGAGATCGTTTCTTCGTCGATCAGGAGGGCTCGTCGGAACGTCGCCTGCGGTGGGCGAAGAACTTCCAGATGACTGCGGTGGCGTCGATCAGGTCGTTCCGGGGGCCGATCAGCAAGGGCTCGGCCAGGCGAGCCTGTCCGCCCGGCCAGGCGTGGCCGTGCCGGTCAAGCAGGATGAATCCGAGCGTGGCTCCCTCGGGGCTGGGAGGGTAGAAGAAGAAGTGCATCGGGCCGTCGTGCTCGATGACCGTGTCCACCTGGGGGCAACCGATCTGCGCGGCGTAGCGCTTCAGTTCGGGCAGGATTTCGGGAGTGCGGCGGACTTCCCAGGGAAGGACCGAGAGCCCTCCCTCGGTCGGCAAGAGGGGGTCGGCCCCGCCGAAAATGGTGAGAATGGACACCCCGCGGGCCTCGTTGGGAGGCTCGACGTAGCGCAAGCCGGCGACCGAGGCCACGGCGGCGAAGACCTCGGACCGCTCGGCCGCGAGCCGAAGCGCCATGGCTCCGCCGTTGGAGTGGCCGGCGGCGTAGATCCGATCGGGGTCGATCCGCCATCGCCGGGTGATCTCGTCGAGCAAGGCATCGAAGAAGGCCAGGTCGTCCACCTGGCTTCGAGGGCGATCGGGGGGATGCTGGCGGCTGTTCCAGAGCCTCGGGTTGAAAACGCGGCTTGGGCTGACCTCGGGGCGCATGGGAAGGCCGGAGGGGGCGGCGATGATGACCCCTTCGCGATCGGCCAGGTCGTCCCATCCGGCTTCGTCGAGGAAGGCGGTCCCCGAGCCGGAGGCGCCGTGCAGGGCCAGCACCAGGGGCCATTGGCGGTCGGAATCGGCTTCGTAGCCCGCCGGGACGTGAAGGGCAAAGGACCACGAATGGCCGGCGACCTCGATCGTTCCCTGATGACGCCCCTCTTGGGAATCGTCGAAGCGGGGATGGGTCGAGTTCGCAAAGGCTTCGGGGTTTTCGGTCCGGCGGGCGGCCAGCGCCAGCACGGCAAGCACAATCACGCCGAGCCATCGGGCTCGATCGGGCGGGATCGGCGGTGGCGCGGTCATAATCCGTCGCGCTCCCGTCGGGGGGTCAAGTTGAGATCGCAGTTTCGTCCACTCCTTGAGAAACCGCGGCACTTTATTCGGAATCGGTTCGTCTGCCTATGCCGATTGTGAGATTCTTTGGACCGACCGAGGAAGGAGGCCGGGGGGCGGCTCCTTCTCCAAGGATGAGGAGCGAAGCCCTTGGTTCCGCAAGGTTCCTCGCGCAGAATGATTGGAATGACGCTTGCAAGGCCGCGGTGTCGCGCTCGGCTCTCCCCGGCAATCGGCTCGGTTGGAAATCAATGAAGGATGTCATCGCCATTGTGCTCGCCGGCGGCAAGGGCACGCGACTCGATCCCTTGACCCGAGATCGGGCCAAGCCTGCCGTACCGTTCGGCGGGGTGTATCGGATCATCGACTTCACGATGTCGAACTGCATCAATTCCGGAATTCGCAAGATCCTGGTTTTGCCGCAGTACAAGGCGTTTAGCCTGAATCGCCATATCGACAAGTCGTGGAAGTTCCTGGCGCCGAACCTGGGGGAGTTCGTCGAGGTCTTGCCTCCCGAGCAGCGCATCGCCGAGAGCTGGTACGCCGGCACGGCCGACGCGATCTACCAGAACATCTTTCGGATCGAACGGGAGCGGACCCGAGACACGTTGATTCTGGCCGGCGATCACATCTACAAGATGAACTATGCGGACATGATCGCCGAGCACCGCCGGCGCGATGCTGATTTGACGATCGCCTGTTTGCCGGTCCCTCGGCTCGAAGCCCGAGACTTCGGCGTGATGCACGTGGATGATCAGCACCGGGTGATCGGCTTCGCCGAGAAGCCCGAAGACCCCGAATCGATGCCCGGTCAGCCGAACATCGCCCTGGCGTCGATGGGGATCTACGTCTTCAAGACCCGAACGATGTTCGAGCTGCTGTTCGAGGACGCCAAGCACCAGGACAGCCGGCACGACTTCGGGCACAACATCATCCCTCGGATTCTCGACTCGCACGCGGTCTTCGCCTACTCGTTCCGAGACGAGAACCGCAAGGCCGCGGCCTACTGGAAAGACGTGGGAACGCTCGACGCCTACTATCAGGCGAACATGGATCTGATTCAGGTCGATCCCAGTCTGAACCTGTACGACCCGTCGTGGCCGATTCACACCTTTCAGCCCTCGTTGCCCCCGCCGAAATTCGTGCACGCGATCGACCACCGGGTCGGGGCGGCCTACGATTCGATCGTTTGCAACGGCTCGATTCTCTCGGGAGGTCGGGCGCACCGCAGCCTGCTCTCGCCGAACGTGCGCATCAACAGCTTCGCGCAGGTCGAAGACGCGATTCTGTTTGAGGGGGTCGAGGTGGGCCGCCACGCTCGGGTCCGGCGCGCGATTCTCGACAAACACGTTCACGTTCCCCCCGGATTCTCGATTGGAGACGACCCGGAGCTGGACCGCGCTCGGGGCTTTACCATCACCGAAGGGGGGATCACGGTGATTCCCAAAGGGGAAGACCTGGAACGGTTTGCATCCTGACCGGCCTTCGGGCCCCGCCGCCTGTGCGACGTTTCCGAGCAACACAATCGACAAAATCGCGCGCCTGGCCTGGAAATTTCGGTCGAAGCCCTCCTAGAATACGCCACCCTCACGCGGGGTCGATGTTCGTCGTCCTCGTGTGAAGGGGTTCCCGCCCGCTTTGCTTCTTCAATCGTCACGGTTCTCTGTCTTGATCTGAGTTGCCGGGGGCAGTGGCCTCGAGCTGTCCTTCATCACGTTCGGCCGGCGGATTCACCGACGAGGGTGAGCCGTTTCGGTCCTCGCCCCAGGAACACGCCCTTACTTCCGAGAATCCGCCCCCACCCTCCGAGATCAGACTGAACAGCCGTTTCTAAGGACCCTTGCCAATTATGAGTCGCGCGTTTTCTTCGCGTCGGGCGACCGCCGTCCGCGGTGCGTTTACCCTGATTGAGCTGCTCGTCGTCATCGCCATCATCGGCGTGCTCATTGCCTTGCTTCTGCCTGCCGTTCAGAGTGCCCGAGAGGCCGCTCGCCGCGCCCAGTGCACCAATAATCTGAAGCAGATTGCCCTGGCGGCGCTGAACTTTGAGAGCACCTACGGCACCTTGCCTCCCGGCAACGGCCCGTGCGGCACCGCCGAGAACCCCGCCGGCAGCACCTGCGGCGGTCGGGCCACCCCGCTGGCCCAGCTCTTGCCGTTCATGGAGGGCTCGGCCGCCTACGCGGCGTTTAACCTTGAAATCAATTTGAACCTGTTCGGGCCGACGGCCGCGAACTTCACGGCTCAGACCGCCCTGGTGTCGGCCTACATCTGCCCGTCCGACATCCACAGCACGAAGATGGACGGCACCATTGCCTACGCCAACTACGTGGCCAGCACCGGCAACACCGCCTCGTCGGAATACGGCAGCGGGTTCTCCTTCCAGGAGCCGAACACCAACCGGCTGGGCGTGTTCAACTTCCAGATCAATCGGTCGGCCCCCCGCTTCCTGCCCGGCCAAACGACCGTCAACCCGGATTACCGCAAGGCCCTGGGCGCGGTGAAGCTCTCGCAGATTCGGGACGGAACGAGCAACACCGTGATGTTCTCTGAGACCCGGCGCTCGTATGCCGCTGCCTCGACCCTGGCCGCCTCGGGCGTGCCGACGACCGACCCGCTGAACGTCTACATTCAGAACGTCGTAATCGACAACCTGGTCACCCCGCTGGCCGACCAGGGCGGTTGCTACTACCTGATGCCCAACTACAGCACCCGCATCTACTATCGAGGCCAGCAGTACTACCGCTCCTTGCCTCAGAACGGCTTTTACAGCCACACGCTGACCCCCAACAGCCGGTTCTCCGACTGCGGGTCGAGCAACTACGTTCAGAACCACGCGGCGGCCCGAAGCTACCACCCCGGCGGCGTGAACGCGGCCAACTGCGACGGCAGCGTCAAGTTCATCAAGGAGACGGTCAACCCCGATGTCTGGCGAGCCGCCGGGAGCCGTCAGGGGGGCGAGGTCATCAGCGCCGACCAGCTCTGAGACTGGCTTGATCCTCGTTCTTCGAACGCCTGATCCTCGGGGGTGTCCAGAGTCCGTAATGCGGCCTCCGGTCGCACCCGAGGATTGCTCATGCCCTCGATTGTTCGGACACGGACTTTTTCTCAGGAGCTTTCGTCGATGCGTCTTCGCCTTGCCACGACTCGGATCGTGGCCTTTGGGTTGCTCTGCGCCGCCGTGATCGTGACCTTGCCTGGCTGCGGCGACGGGAATACGCCCGCCACCGAGGAACAATTCCGCGACACGAACTTGCTGGACGTCGGCGAATTGCTGCGGATGTACCAGATCGAGAAGGGGGAGCCCCCACAGAGCTTCGCGGATGTCCAGGCCGTTCCCTCGCTCGAAATGGCCGCGCCGATGGGTTTCGAGCGGATTCGGTCGGGTGAGTTTATCGTCCGATGGGGAGCCACCCTGCCGGACACGGGCGAGGAAATCGGCACGACCGACGACTCGGCGATTCTCGCCTACGTCAAGGAAGCGCCGGAACAGGGGGGCTCGGTCCTCCTGCTCAACCGAACGCTCACCACCATGACTGCCGACGAGTTCGCCGCCGCCCCGAAGGCCGGCAACGACCCCGAGGAATGATCGACGCCGGTACCGCCCCCGCTGAGGGAGTCGCCCTCGATTCTGTTCCGCTCAGCGGCGGGGGACGGAGGTTCCGCAGTGCCGGCAGACGTCGGAGCCGAGGTGGACCGGGCGGCCGCACTTCGGGCAGAGCCGCAGGCCGGCCTCGACCTTCTCGACCGGCGACTGAGGATGGTTCGACGGCGGGGCGTTCGGCCCGGCAGGCACATTTTCCGGCTTCCGGCTGCCGCGATCGCGGTGTTCGGCGGCCCACTGATCCAGGAAGCGGGCCTCTTCGGGTAGCAGGTCGTCGGTGCGCTGCTCGGGACCGCTGCCGACCCCCGGCACGGGGACAATCCGCCCGCAGTCGGGGCACTTGCCATGCGAAGGAGGCGAGGCGGCCGGCACCTTCAGGCGTCGGCCGCAGGAGCAATTGAAGCGGATGAACCCGTCGGCCGGGGTCAAATCCGGGCCTCGGTTGATGCGGATCCGGACCTTCGCCCCGCACTTCGGGCAGACCACCCGGCCCTCTCGATCGTCGCGCACGGTCAAGAGTTGACCGCATCGGCAGGTCGCCTTGGCCATGACAGCGCGGTCCTTTCGAGGGGGCCGTCCGGGTCGGATCGGTGTTCGAATCCGACGGACGGCGAACGACTCGGAGCGAGGGTCGATCAAGGCACGACCGGGATGGCCCCGTTTCATCCCGGCTCAATGGCCTGTGTTCGCGACCTCACCGGGGCGAGATCAGCGGCCGACGGCCGGGACGACGAGCCCTTTCATGAGGTTCTCGGAGGGGATGACCAGGTTGTTGCTCCCGGATCGGAACCCTTCGAGATCGAGTGTCACGAACTTGAAGCCGAGGTCCTTGAAGGCCCGGACCATCTCGGTGCGAACCTCGGCCGAGGCGATCGTCGGCAGCTCGTCGAGCGGGACCTCGACGCGGGCCATGTCCCCTTTGTGGTAGCGGACGCGGACGATCCGGAGCCCCCGGGCGCGGAGCCATCGCTCGGCCTGGTCGATCATCCGGGTGCGCTCGGGGGTGACTTCCTCGCCGTAGGCGATCCGGCTCGACAGGCAAGGGGTGGCGGGCTTGTCCCAGGTCGGCAGGCCCCAGGCTTTGGCCAGCTTGCGGACGTCGTTCTTGGTCAGCTCGCAATCGAGCAACGGGTGGACGACGCCGTTCTCGGCCGCGGCCTTCATGCCGGGGCGATGGTCGCCGGCGTCGTCGAGGTTCGCGCCGGAGGCCACGGCGTCGACCCCCAGCTCGGCCCGGATCAGGGCGAGGCGGCCGTACAGCTCGCTCTTGCAGAAGTAGCAGCGGTCGGGATTGTTGCGGAGGTAGTTCGGGTCTTCGAACTCGGAGGTGTGGATGACCCGATGGCGGATGCCGATTTGCTGGGCCAGGGCCTCGGCCTCCTCGCGCTCGCCTTCGGCCAGGCTGTCGGAGACGGCGGTCACGGCGATCGCATCCTCCCCGATCGCCAGGTGCGCCGCCTGGGCCACGACCGTGCTGTCGATCCCCCCCGAGAAGGCGACCGCGACCTTTCCGTAACCACGGAGAGCCGCGATCAGCCGATCTCGCATCGCGGCCAGTTCCGGGTCGTTCCAGTCACTCATCAAGGCACCTCCGCCGGATAGGAAGCCGCAGTCCGTCCTTCGATCGCCGCCCGATCAACCCCCAAGGGGGAGCTGTGGGCACATCTCTTATTATTACGAGGCAAGCGCGATCGGCTCAAGCGCTCGGCATCCGGACACAGGGCGATTGCAGCGTCTCGGAGGCGGCCTTTTGGTCGGGTGCGTCTTCGAGGACGCGACGCACTCGCCACGAGATGCGACGCGAGGAACGCCGGCTCGGTTCAGCGGGCGCCGACGCCGATCAGGAGCAGCGACTCGGAGCCTTCCAGGGCTTTGTCGAGGAAGACGAGTTGATCGGGAGGGGTACGGACGTCGGTGACGAAGACGGGCCGCGTCTGATCGTCGTCGAGTAACTGGACGCGGAGATGGACCTTGCCGTCGGCCCCGAGGGGTTCCAGCAGCACGACCTTCAGGGTTTGGCCGTCTCCCAGGTCGCACGAGACGGATTGATTCGATGAGAGGCGCTGGCTGGCGGCGTCGAGCAGGGTCAAGCCGTGGCCGGGCACGAGCTTACGCAGGGGGGCGGCGTAGGGGGAGAGCAGGGGGTCGATCCGATCCTTGCCCGGATCGGCCCGGAGGCCGAACAGGGTCACGTCGCGCTCGGGGCGAGGCTCGTCTCCGGGCTGGCCGAGGCTGCGATCGGCGAACAAGGCGGGGCCGATCGCAACAAACGCCACAAGCAGGGCCAGCAGATGCCACCGAGCCCGCCTCGGAACCAGGCGAGCGAGGCGACGGGCCGACCAGAACGAACCTCGGGCATCGTTGGCGTGATTCATGGGACAATCAGGGCCGGGAGTCAAAGGGGCTGGCACTCTCTCCAGGACCGGACGGGGCCGATGCCGTCAGGGCGGGCATGGCCTCGAACCAGCCGAAGAGGGCGAAGTAGTCGACCGCATCAAGACCCAGCTCGGACTGGCTGAAGAAGGTCAGGTCATCCTCTCCCGAGGCCATCGGCCCGCTGACCTGAACAACCCGATGCTCGTCGGAATCGACGTGGTAAAGGACCGTGTGGCCGACCGGCACGTCGAGCGTTCCGTACACCGGGCCGTTGGTCTTGCCATTGTCGGCGAAGTTCGGCGCAGGAGAGGGAACATTGAGGGCCAGCACGACCGCCGCGGCGACCAGGGCCAGACCGATTGCCAGACGAGCAGCTGGAACGCGGGAGCGCATCGGGAGGGTCCGGCTCGTCGAGGAATCGCTGGCCAACGGCTGCGGAGCCGCCGCCAGTTCGCCGTCGATCCGAGCCCAGGCCGAGTCCCAGGAGGCCGCCGAGGGCAGCTCGGGCCGGGTCGCGTCCCAGAGCCGATCGAGGCGTCGGACCCCTTCGGCCATCCTCGCGCAGCGCGGGCACGCGGCCAGATGGGCCTGAATCTTCGACTCGGACATCGCGCCCGGCTGGGTCGCGACGGCTCGGGAAACGTCTCGGCAACGCATCGTGGGTTTGAGAACCTCCGGTTCAAACGGCCAGCGAAAAAACCGCCGCCACCATTGACAGAAGCCCTTCCAGGGCATTCGGTTCGGGTTTGAGCATAGCGATCTCCCACGGCCCCGGAAAGAGGCTTGCGAGACGATCGGCCTACCTGCTCGACGCCCGTTCCACACGACTTATTCGAAGGTTACGGGTGATCTTCGATTTCCTCCAGCGCGGCCTGAAGCTTCTGCCGGGCGTAGTAGAGGCGGCTCATGACGGTGCCGATGGGAACGTCCTGGGTCTCGGCGATCTCCTTGTAGCTGAGTTCGGCCTCGGCAAAAAGGACGAAGGTTTCCCGGATCGTCGGGCTGAGGCGGGCGAGAGCCTCGTCGAGGGCGCGGCGGAGGTCGTCGCGGTGGAGCCCTCGGCTGGGATCGTCCTCAATGCTCGGCTCGGCGACCGAGGTGCCGGGCAGGCCCGAGCCGCCGGGGTCGGTGTCGAGGTCGGCCAGGCGGAGGGCAGGGCGTCGGCGTTTGCGACGGCCGAGGTCGTGAGCGGCGTTGGTCACGATCCGCAGGAGCCAAGTTCGAAAGGCGCTGCGGCCATCGAAGGCGTCGAGGTTGCGAAAGGCCTTGATAAAGCCGTCCTGCACGGCGTCCATCGCATCCTCGGCGTTGCCGAGCAGGCGAAAGGCGACGCGGTAGGCGATCTCTCGCCCGCGACGGAAGAGTTCCTCGCGGGCGTCGGCATCGCCGGCACGGGCCAGCTCGACCAGGGCTTCGTCGGGCGCCTCGACGACGCCGCTGTGCGGATCGGGCATAGTGCGGGTGGTCCTCGCCGGATTCGACGCCCCTCGTTCCAGCTTATTCGATCGGCAGAACGAGCGGGGAGGCTCAAACCGGGAACAAGCGCGTCAAACCGATGGGATCGGCAATTGCCCTTGACCGTTCTGGGGATCGTCTCCATAGTACGCCCGCCCGAGAGCGGAGCCCGATCCGCCCCGGACGTACACCCGGCCGAACCCATCCATCCGCGTACGACTCGATCCCCGGTCCAGCGACGCCCTCATCTTGAAATTCTCATCCCTTGAATCTGGTGCCTCCTCCGGCCCTCAACGCCGGGGAGTGCCGCGGACCGCCTTCGCTCGATTGCAACAGCGACGGCTTCGGATCGTTTCGGGACCGGACGGCTGGTGACGCGGCCCCTTGTTCGGATCGGTCCCTACACCATCGCGTACCCAAGGAGGGCCCGCGCCCATGTCTCACCGCCTGCTCGGATTGCTGGCAGCCTTCGGCGTTGTGATCGCCGCGACTGGCCAGCCCGCGACGGCGTCGCCCACCCAGCCGATGACCTTCCGTCTGACGAACACCACCGACTCACCCGTCTCGGAGATGTACTTCGAGCTGGTGCCTCGTGACACGATCATCCCCCCGGTCATCGGCACCGACGAGGATGGCGGGGTGATCGAAGGCAGCCCCATGACGGCGCTGGACAGTTCGACCGGCATCGATGTCTCGACCTCGTTCGTCCTTCTGACGAGCGACCCGAGCGACGAGGAGATGGAACGGATGTTCCTGCTCTTTGGCTACGAACCGGAGACGGACCCCTCGGCCGCCGTGCCGTTCCGCCCCCTGGTCGACGCCGAAGGGAACCGGATCGGCCAGCTCGAACCAGGCGGCATGTTCGACTTCGAGCTGAACCTGGCACAGAACGCGGTCGGCTGGCTCCTGAAGTCGGCCGTCGATGGTCTGAGCCTTTCGGTTCTCGACGTTCCCAGTCCAGAGCCTGAGCCCGAGCCGGGCTTGCCCGGCGACCCCGATCCGGGCACCGTTGGCACGCCGATTCCCGAGCCCTCGGCCGTGATCCTCTGGGCCGTCTTCGGCCTTGGGGCCTTGAGCTTCGCCCGACGACGCCGACGGCTGCTCGCCTCGGCGACGGCCTGAGGTCGGATTGCCCTCGTTCGGCCCAAGCTCGCTCTGTGATCCTGATCGGGGGGCGGAGCCCCTTCCTCCAACAAGAACGGGTGGAGGAAGGGGCATCGTCCCCCGATCCTCTTTCTTGCGCGACGGTCATCCCCCTCGGCCCCATTGCCTGTTGACGGTACGATGGTTCGGAGTGAGACGATTCAGGTGAGGTCGTCGCTCCGATGGTTTCGTTCCGTTGATGTCCCGTCCCGTCCGTACGGCCGGGCGCGGGGAGGAGGAGGAGCTCGCATGAATCTCCCGGAGTCGGCCCAGTCGCGAGCGGACCTGGTCGAGCACATTCGAAGCCTGCTCGATGACCTCGACGCCAACGAGGCCGAATGGGAAAACTCGGCCCTCGGCGATTTCCTGGAAGCCCTGGCCGCCTGGCTGACGGATTGTGGCAAGGCGTCACCGCGCAACGACGAGGGAGTGATCGATCCCGATCGGCCGTCGTGGCAACTGTTCGCCAGTGCCCTGTCGGCGGCTCGGGTCTATGAGTAAACTCATGGGCCGGAGCGAACACACCCGCAGAGCGAAACGAAGGGGCCGCCGCGCCGGGCGGATGATCCCTCATCGGCGCTCGAACGCAATGAGGACCCCGTGGCGTGGAGATTCTGATCAGTGAGGAGCGCATCCGAGAGCGCGTGGCCGAACTTGGCCGACAGATCGAACGCGATTACCAGGGCAAACCGCTGACGATCGTCGGCATTCTGACCGGTAGCGTGATCTTGCTGGCCGACCTGATCCGGCAGGTCCAGCTTCCGCTTCGGGTCGCGCTCTTGCAGGCGAGCAGCTACAAGGGGGCTGTCACCGATCGGGGCTCGCTGACGATCAACGACGCCTTCGCCCCCGAGGTCGAAGGGCGTCACGTCCTCTTGCTCGACGACATCTTCGACACCGGCCACACCCTGGCGGCGCTCGTGCCGAAGCTCCGCGAACGGGGGGCGATCGACGTTCGGACGGCGGTGTTGCTCCGCAAGCAAGGGCGGCAGGAAGTGGCCCTTGAGCCCGATTACGTCGGCTTTGCGATTCCCGATGCGTTCGTCATCGGCTACGGGCTCGACTATGATGACGAGTACCGGCACCTGCCCTACATCGCCGTGCTCGATCCGAACGCCCACGAGGCGGCCCACTGAACCGGCGACGAATTTCCGACGGCCGCGACCCGAGCCCGAGCCCCCACCGTGCGCATCGCCTTGATCTCTCGACGCTTCCCCCCGTTGATCGGCGGGGCTGAGAAAGTTTTAAGCTACCTTGCTCCCGCCCTGGCCGAGCAGGAGAACGAGGTCACGGTCCTCACCAGCCTGCCGCCCGGCTCGGGCCTGCCCGAGGCCGAGGAGGTGCCGACGCGCCGCGGTTCTTGCACGATTCGGCGCCTGGGCACGTCTCGCCTGCGATTCGTCGGCACCTGGCGCTACATGAAGAACCTGGAGCGATGGCTGGAGGCAAACCCGCCGGACCTGGCCTATGTGTCGATGCTCAAGCACGATGCCTACGTCAGCGTCGAGGTCGGCCGACGGCTCGGCTTTCCGGTCGTCCTGCGTCCCGAAGGGGCCGGGGCGACGGGCGACCTGGCCTGGCAATCGTGGGGGAACTTCGGCCGGACGATCGGCGAGCGGACGAAGCAGGCCGACGCCATCGTCGCCATCTCGAAGCCGATCGAGGACGAGCTGCGACGCGCCGGCTACAACCCGTCGATCATTCACCGATTGCCGAACGGCGTGCCCGTGCCGGAACTCCCCTGGCGGCGTCGGGACGACTGGCGAAGCGCTCCGAGGGCGGCGTACGTCGGCCGCCTGGCCCCGGAAAAAGGGCTCGATACGTTGATCGAAGCCTGGCCGATCGTGCGCAAAACGTTCCCGAGGGCTCAGCTGACGCTGCACGGCGACGGCCCCGAAGGCCCGTCGCTCTGGGCCGGTGTGGGCAAGCTCGGCCAGGGAGACGTCATCGACCTCCCTGGCCCGACGAGCGACCCGATCGCCGCACTGCGTGAGGCCGATCTGTTCATCTTGCCGTCTCGCGAGGAAGGCATGAGCATTGCCTTGCTCGAAGCCATGGCGCTGGGGATTCCGCTGGTCGCCTCGTCGATTCCGGGCAATCGCAAGCTCATCTCCGACTTCAAGGACGGCCGCCTCGCCCCGGTCGATGATCCGGAAGGGCTGGCCCGCGTGATCGTCGAGCAGTGGACCCAGTTCGATCGCGCCTTTCACATGACCCGATCGGCGAGGAAGAAGGTCGAGGGGTCGTACTCGGTCACCGTGGTTGCGCGGCAACACCTGGAGCTGTTCCAGTCGCTCGTCGAGGAGTCCCAGCCTTGAGCCGGAGGAGACGCGTGCAGAGACGCGGAGAAGAGGAGGAAAAAACAGGTCAAGGCGACCGTCCTCACGCCATCATCATGATTCTCGCATCCTTTTCCTCTTTGCGTCTCTGCGCTCGTCTTGCTTCCCCCTCCTTCACAACCCACCTTGAGCCGACCGGGACGAGCGGCAACAATTGGCCGACGTCTCCGGCCCTTCTTGTTGTGGATTCGGACCGATTGTGCCGTGATCAAAATTTTACACGTCATCCCGACTCTTGACCGCTCGGGCGGCGAGAAGCAGATGGTGCTCCTCGCCGCCGGCTTGCCCCGCGACCGCTTCCGCGTGGAGGTGGCGGCGCTGACACGGCTCGGGCCGCTGGAAGCCGATCTGCTCGCCGCGGGGATTCCGGTGCATGCGATCGAGAAGCGCCGCAAGATTGATCCGGGGGCGCTCGGCCGACTGACCCGGTTGATGAAGCTCGGGCGGTTCGACGTGGTGCAGACCTGGATCTTCGCCGCCAACGTCTACGGCCGGATCGCCGCGCAACGGGCCGGGGTGCCGGTGGTCATCACGGCCGAGATGGCGGCCGATCTCTGGAAAACACGAGCGCACTTCTGGATTGATCGCCGTCTGGCCCGCCGTACCGATCGGATCGTCGGCAACTCGCAGGCGGTGGTCGATTTTTACCGGGAGACGGTCGGGATTCCCGCCGATCGCCTGGCCATGATCCCTTCGGGAATTGCCGACGAGGAGCCGCCGAGCGTCGACCCGATCGCCGTGAAGGCCGAGCTGGGCATTCCGGCCGAGGCCCCCCTGCTGCTGTTCGCCGGGCGGCTTTACCCGCAAAAAGGGGTGATCGACCTGCTCAAGGCGGCCGACCTCTTGCAGCACGTCCGGCCGAACCTGACGACGGTCATCGCCGGAGACGGCCCGCTTCGGGAGGAGTTGGAAGGGGTGGCCGATGCCTTCGAGCTGCGATCGACCGGCCGGGTGCGGTTCCTCGGCCACCGAGACGACGTGCCCCGCCTGTTGCTTGCAGCCGATGCGCTCGTCTTGCCGAGCAGCTTCGAAGGGCTGCCCAACGTCGTGCTTGAGGCCATGCGATTTCGGAAACCCGTTGTCGCCACCGCCGCTCCGGGAACGACCGAGGTGGTGGTGGACGGTGAAACCGGCTTGCTCGTTCCGGTCGGGGATGGCACGGCCCTGGCCCGCGCCTTGCTCCGGATCGTCGATGAGCCGGATCTGCGGCAGCGGCTCGGCCAGGCCGGACGCGATCGGGTCGAGGCCCACTTTCGGGCTGCGACCATGATTGACCGCTTCGCCGAGCTCTATGAACAGCTCGCCCAATCCAAAAAAGGGTTCACAAGTTCTTCAGATTCGCTATAACGTGATGGAATCCGCGTTCAGATCATGTCCAGTGTCGCTCCGATTCTTCAGGGGTGGCCGGGGTCGGGGCGAACCCCTCGGACGGTCGGGAAACCGTCGCCGCAACGCCTGGGGTCATCGTGACTCCAACCACCCCTCCGGGAGCATCTCCAAGGTCAACCCGCAGGAGCCTTTGTGAAGGATCAGCCCCCTCGGACACAGGAGACTCAGGTCGAGGGAATCACGGCGGTCGCAGATCGGCCGCCGAGCATGGGATCGATCCGAGAGGTGGTCGAGTCGACCCTCCGGATGAATGAGCGGGTCCACCAGACGATCATGGACTACGCCCTGATCGTGGCCATCGTTTCGTTGCCCCCGACCGTGCCCTGGTTGCAGGAGGTGCAACTGGGTGCCGTGCTGGTGCTCAACCTGGTGATGGTGCGATCGATCGGCGCACGGTGGGGATTCCCGAGGGGCCAGGGACCGCTGGCGAGGGTCTTCCTGGTACTCGGGATCTTCGGGGCGATCCTCTCGATGATCTTCGCCTACCTGCTCGTTTATACGGCCAGCCTGTACGTTCCCTTGATGCTCGGCTGGGCGAAGGCGGCGGGCGGCTTCGCGTTGACCTTCGCCATTGGTCGCACGGCGAACGACTTTTACCTGAGCGCTCGCCGGATTGACCCGAGGCGGATTCACCTGGCCCTGCGCCTTCGCCGCCGGTCGAAGCGGCGTCGAACCGCGGAGGTCGAGTCGACGCCAAAGGAGAACCGGGGATGACCAAGTGGAACCGACGGCGGGCCTTGCTCGCCGGCCTGGGGGCTGGGCTGGGGATCTCCGGGGGGATCGAGTCGTACCGCTACCGGCGGGCCAGGACCGATCCAAACTCCCAGGACGCCCTGGCCGAATACGCCGACGTGGTCGAGGCCGCCTATGCCTCTGAGGCCGCCTGGCAAGAGGAGCTGGGCCGCCTGCTTGACTCCACCGAAACCGAGTTCGAATCTCCCCCGGTTCCCTACGACCGCGACGCCTCGGCCCGATTGATCCGGGCCTGCAAGCTGGCCGTCACCCAGTACCGGACCGCCCTGGACGTGCCGAGCTTCGATGGGGATCTCTCCGAACTCGACGGCTTCCAACGATTCTTTCCCGGCTACAAGAAGGTCGCTACCTTCGAGGCCGAGGAAGAACACCTGGAGCGTTATCTCGAACTGGCCGAACCGACCGAGGCCACCGTCTCCCTGGAGAGCCCCCTGGAACGGGTTCTCCGCCCCGTCCGTCGGACGCTCCGGGAGACGGTCCCCCGCATCATCCGCCGTGAATTTCGCCGCCGCGTCTTCTTCGGGTTCGTGCTCACGTCGGAGCGCGATCACATCATGGTCTTCCGCGGCACCCAGACCCAGGCGGAGTGGATCAGCAACCTCCGAAGCTCCCAGACCGAGGCCCGACACCCCGTGACCGGAGCATCGCTGGGCCGGGTTCACTTCGGCTTTGCCAACATCGCCGGCCAGAACCTCCGGACCTGGGCCGGAGACGGCGGCCCGATCCGGACCCCCGCCGAGGTGGCCGCCGAGCTTGACCCATCGAAACCCTGCTACATCACCGGGCACAGCCTCGGCGCCGCCCTGGCCACCCTGACAGCGATCGACGTGGCCGCGCGGGTCGATCGCCCGACCGACTGGCTCCGGCTCTACACCTACGCTGGCCCCCGGGTCGGGGATGCGACCTTCGCCGAGTCCTTCGCGCGGCTCGTTCCCAATGCCTACCGGGTCGCCAACCTCGCCGACACGGTCCCGCTCCTGCCCTCTTCGAAAATGGCCGAGGGGTTCTCCCACGTCGGCGAGCCCTGGACCTTCCTCGCCCAGTTCGGCGACCTCCTACCCAACCACGTGGCCGATACCTACCTCAAGGCCATCGACCTCCACGCCGAGCGCCGCGGCACCCGCCGAGGCATCCGAGCCCCCGGCCCCGCCGCCCTCGGAGACGCAGCATCCTGACGCACCACGATCGCTTCCGAGATCGATCGATCGTGCCAATTCCTCCTGCAAATCATCCCGAGGGACCTCAAACTCAGCCATCGAGCAAGACGGGCCGCACCCAGTCGTCAATCGCACGATCCACGACCGACGCCAGCCCCGCCGAGAGGCCGGTGGCCGTCGAGGCGGCCGAGGTCGGCAAGTTCCCCGTCGCCTTGAGTCGGAAGTACAGCGGGGCCAGCACGGGGACCACACCGGGACCGGTGGGGCCGAAGCTCACGCTGGGCAAGACCGTACCAAGTGTCCCGCTCCGACGCGTCCAGACGCCCGTACTTTGATTGAACAACGCCAGGTCGGGCCGGCCGTCGCGGGTGTAGTCCCCCACCGCCGCAATCTCGCCGGCCACGCCGAACACCACGTCATAGGCATTGGCATACTCTGGCGACAGAGCGAGCGAAGGATAAATGAACCACTGCGCCACCCCGGCGATCTTGTCGCTGTACTGGCGGAACGCCGTGATATCCGCCCGGCCGTCCCCGTTGTAATCGGCCACCGCCGGCTGATCGAGGTTGTTCGCGGCCCCAAACCGGACCGGGAAGGCGCCCACCCGACCGCTGAACGTCGCGTCGTTCGGTCCCGAAGGAAGGATCAACCACTGGGCGGCCCAGGACGGGACGCCATACACGATGTCCTGCGGGGTCGGAATGGGGCGGAAGGAGACGATGTCGGCCCGCCCGTCGCCGTCGTAATCGGCCGGGGCGGGCAAGTCGGCCCCGCCGGGAGCACCAAAGGCCACGGCAAAGGCCCCGACCTTCGTGGTGTACCCCGGATTCGGTTCCGAGGGGAGGATGAACCACTCGGCCGCGCCGGGGGTCAGGTCGCTGTTGGCGCGGAAGGTGGCGATGTCGGTGCGGCCATCGCCGTCGAAGTCGGCCGGTGCGGGACGATCAAGGACCCCCGCGGCACCGAACTCGACCTCGCGACGGAAGTTGCCCGAGCCCGAGAGCAGGATGATCCAGCGGGTCCGGTCCGGAACCAGGCCGCCGGGCCCGTGGGCCAGCGGATCGACCACGGCGACATCGGTCTTGCCGTCACCGTCGAAGTCGCCGGAGATGGGGACGACCTGCGATCCGACGCCCGAGATCGGCACGGCAATGTCGGTCCCGGTGCTGGAGCGTCGGATCAGAAAGCGACCGGAGCTGGTGGCGGCATCGTAGCGGTAGAGCGCCAGATCGGTCCGCCCATCGCCATCATAGTCTCCTTCGACCGCGAAGGGGGTGCTGGTGTTGAGCCTCGCCAGCACGGGCATGACTCCACCGGTCGGCGTGTCGGTGCTTGCCCAACCCGCCAGCACGACCTTGTTGCCGGGCAACACCGCCAGGGCGGTTGCGTCGTCGATCATCGTGTCACCGAGGTTGATCGCGATCGTCTGCTTGCCGGTGCCGTTGAAGGTCGGGTCGAGGGCGCCGTCGGGGCGGAGCCGGGCGATGGCGAACTCGAAATCGTACTGGCCCGCGAAGTCACTTTCCGCAAAGCCGGCCACGAGGATACGGTCTCCCTGCATCGCCACGGCCCGAGCCTTGTCAACATTCCCACCGCCGAGATTGAAGGCGACCGTCTGCTTGCCGTCGCCGCTGAAGTTCGGGTCCAGCGTTCCGTTGCTGTTCAGGCGGACGATGCCGAAATCATCGGCGCCGGCGGTTCCGGTCCCGACCACCCCGACCACGACGATCTTGCCATCGGGCTGGACCACCACGTCCTCGGCCTGATCGTTTCCCGGCCCGCTCACGTCGAAGGGGACCACCTGCTTCCCATCGCCGCTGAAGCTCGTGTCGAGCGTCCCATCGGGATTGATCCGCGCGATGGCGAAGTCGGGACCGGTGAAGGGGGACGCATAGCCGACCACAACGATTTTGCCGTCCTCTTGCAGCGCCACCCCTGTGGCCTCATCTTTGTTGTAGACGCCGGGAGGATCGAACGAGATGGTGATCCGGCCCGCCCCCACGGGGAAGGAGAAGGAACCGTCGAGCTTGCCGTCGGGATTGATCCGCGCGATGGCGAAGTCGGTCCCACCGCCCAGGACCTGGGCCGAACCGACGACGACGATCTTCCCGTCGGGCTGAACCACCACGTCGTAGGCCACGTCGGCGTTGTCCTGACCCAGGTCGAAGGCCACCCAGCGCCGGCCGGGGAAAGGCCCCAGTGCGTCGAAGGTGGTGTCGATCGTGCCGTCGGGGTTCAGCCGGGCGACCCCGAAGTCGGTATCGCTGCCGCCGTACTGGCCGGCGACGGCACCGGCGACGACAATTTTGCCGTCGGGCGCCAGGGCGATCGCCAAGGCGAAGTCGTGGTTGTTCCCACCGTAATCGAAGGGGATGGTCACCTTGCCCGAGCCGCCGCCGAAGGTCGTGTCGAGGCGGCCGTCGGCCAGGGTCCGGGCCACAACGAAGTCGTAATTGTCTCCCACGAGGATCGAGCCGACGATGAGGATCTTCCCGTCCGGTTGCACCACCATGTCCATCGCCGCGCCAACGGCCAGGCCAAACGGTGTCGCCACCTTGCCGCCGGGTTCGAACATCGGGTCGAGCGTCCCGTTCGAATTAAGCCGGGCCAGACCGAAGCTCCAGTGCGGCGGTCCCTCCGGACGTTCGGCCCCCCCGACGACCACAATCTTGCCGTCGGGCTGGACCGCCACGGCCTGGGCGAAGTCAATATCGAGCATGCCCTGATCGAAGGGAATCGTCACCTTGCCGTCACCGCTGAAGCTCGTGTCGAGCGTACCATTGACGTTCAGACGAGCCACGGCGAAATCGGAGTTTCCACCCGGCAGCACGGCGGTGCCGACGAGAACGAGCTTCCCGTCAGACTGAATCGCCAGGTCACTCCCCTGGTCGGACATGGCGCCGCCGATGTCGAAGGCGACCATCGCCTTGCCATCGCCGCTGAAGCTGCTGTCGAGCGAGCCGTTGGGGTTCAGCCGGGCGACCCCGAAGTCGCGGTCGCCCGGGAGCGCCCGATCGACCGACCCGACCACGACGATCTTGCCGTCGGCCTGCAAGGCGACGCCGAAGGCCTCGTCGGCATTGTTGGAGCCCTGGTCGAAGGCGACCGTCTGGCGGCCGTCGCCGTCGAAGGTGCTGTCGAACATGCCGTCGGGGTTCAATCGGGCGATGGCGAAATCGCTGCCGGTATCGCGTTCAGCCGTGCCGACGATCACGATCCGATTGTCCGCTTGAATCACCACGTCCCACGCAGCGTCCGCTCGACTGCCACCGAGGTCGAAGAAGGCCGTCTGCTTGCCGTCGCCGCTGAAGGTGCTGTCGAGCGAGCCGCTCGGATTCAGCCGGGCGATGGCGAAGTCGGTGTCGCCGCCCCCGAAATCGGCCGATCCCACGAGGACGATCTTCCCGTCGGCCTGAAGCGCGACGGCATGGGCATAGTCGGCATTGTCGCCACCGAGATCATAACCAAACGTCCGCCTGCCGTCGCCATCGAACGAGGTGTCGAGCGAGCCGTTCGGGTTCAGTCGGGTGATGGCAAATTCGAAATTGCCACCGCCCCCGGCCTCTGCATAACCGGCGACGACGATCTTCCCGTCGGGCTGGATCACCACGCCAGTCGCCTGGTCGTAGTCGTTCCCTCCCAGGTTGAAGCCGATCGAGGCGACGCCATCACCGCTGAACGTGGGATCGAGCGAACCATCGGGGTTGTATCGCGCCACGCCGAAATCCCCCGTCGACGCGTACGCGAAGTTCCCCACGGCCACGATCTTCCCGTCGGCTTGAATGGCCACGTCGTTGGCCTCACCCCGGGCCAGCTCGTAGGGGACCGTGGCCTTGCCGCCGAGACCGAAGGTCGGATCAAGCGACGCGTTGAGCAGGGTGCGGTCTTCCAGCGGAAGCAACCGTGGCCAGTTCTTGTGTGATCGAATGTTCCTCCAGCGATTGCTACCCGCCCGAGGAATCCGGCTTCCCTCAATAAGAAATCGCGATAATATCATCTGAAACCCCTTATGTTTTTTCGATCAAATGGGGTCGATCCGTGAGCCTCCTTCAACACACATTCGCAACGCTCCTAACCCAACACCAGCGGATTCACCCACTCCTCGATCGCTCGATCCACCACCGACGCCAGGCCGTCCGACGTCTGAAGGGCCGCCGTGACGGGGAGGGGGATGTTGCTCGTGGCGAGCAGGCGGAAGAACAAGGGCGCCAGCACTGGCACGACCCGCGGCCCCGTCGAGCCAAACGTGATGCTCGGCAGCAGCATCCCGGTCGTCCCCGACCGCAATCGCCACACCCCCGTCGTTCGGTTGTGCAGCACCAGGTCGGGCCGCCCGTCCCGCGTGACGTCTCCGACCGCCGCAATTTCCCCGGCCACGCCGAAGGTCACATCGTAGCCGCCGATCCGCCCGCTGAACGTCGCGTCGTTCGGAATCGAGGGGAGGATGAACCACTGGGCCGACCCCGGCACGAGGTCGCTGTTCGAGCGGAAGGCGGCGATGTCGGCACGCCGGTCGCCGTCGAAGTCGGCCGGCACGGGCTGGTCGCGGTTGCTCGCAGCGCCGAACTCGACCCGGAAGCCGCCGATCCGCCCGCTGAAGGTCGCGTCGTTCGGCCCCGAGGGAAGCACAAACCATTGCGCGACCTCTCGCACACCTCGGGCCACATCCTGCGGCGTGGGGATCGGTCGGAACGCGGCGATGTCGGCCTTCCCGTCGCCGTCGAAGTCGGCCGGGGCGGGCAGGTCGGCCCCGCCGGGGGCACCAAAGGCCACGCGGAAGGCACCATTGCGGGTCGGGTACCCACCGGGGTTCGGGATCGAGGGGAGAATAAACCACTCGGCCGCGCCGGGGGTTAGGTCGCTGTTGGCCCGGAAGGTGGCGATGTCGGTGATGCCGTCGCCGTCGAAGTCGGCCGGAGCGGGACGGTCGAGCGTGCCGGTGGCCCCGAAGGCCACCTCACGCCGCAGACCTCCCGAGCCCGAGAGCAGAATCACCCAGGTCGAGGCACCAGGGGTGATCGAGCCGAGCGGATCGACCACCGCGACGTCTGTCTTGCCGTCGCCATCGAAGTCCCCCGCGACCGGAATCACGCGAGGGCCGACACCGGCGATCGGAATCATGATCGCGGCGCTGGAGGAGCGGCGGATTTCGAAGAGGCCCCGATTCGTGGCGGCATCGTGATGGTAGAGAGCCAGGTCGGTCCGGCCGTCGCCGTCGTAGTCTCCCTCGACCTGACCGGCCGGTGTGAGCAAGCGGACCATGGTCGGAATCGTTCCCCCGACCGGGGAATCGGTCGCCGAGGTCCCCGCCACCAGCAGGCGGTTGCTCGAGAGGGCCGCGACGGCGACCGCTGCGTCGGTGTTGTTGCCTCCCAGGTTCATCGGCACGGTGTACCGACCATTCGGGGCGAAGGAACCATCGAGCGAGCCGTCGAGCCGAAGCCGGGCAATGGCGATGTCGGGGCCACCGGGGCTCGCCACCTCGGCGACGCCGGCCATGACGATCCGATTGTCCCGAACGATCACGCTCGAAGGCCGATCGGCGTTCGAGCCGCCCAGGTTGAAGCGTACGGTCTGCTTGCCGTCGCCGCTGAACGTCGGGTCGAGCGAGCCGTTGCTGAGATTCAGCCGGGCGATGGCGAAGTCGATGTCGCCGGTGGCGTTCATCGAGGCATCGCCGACGACGAGGATCTTGCCGTCGGGCTGCAGCGCCAGGGCCCGGGCATGGTCGGCGTTCGGGCCGCCCAGGTTGAAGGAGATGGTCCGCTTCCCGTCGCCGTCGAACGTTGTGTCGAGGCGGCCGTCTGTCAGGACCCGGGCGACCCCGAAGTCGTAGTTGCCGCCTCCCCGATCGACGGAGCCGGCCAGCAAGATCTTGCCGTCGGGCTGCAGCGCCAGGGCCCGGCAGCGATCCGCGTTGGTGCCGCCGCCGGCGAAGTCGACAAACTGCACACCTCGGACAGTCCCGGTGGAATTGAAGGTCGTGTCGAGCAACTGGCCATTGGGGTTGAGCCGAAGCACGGTGAAATCCACGCGTACAGCGTTGTCGACGGTCCCTCCAACGAGGATGTGGCCGCTGCTCTGGATCGCAACGGCGAAGGCCTCGTCCCGGCTCGGCGAGGCCATGTCGTCGAACGGAATGATCCGCCGACCGGCGCCGACGAAGCCAAAGTCCGGGTCGAGGTCGCCGTTCGGCAGGAGCCGCGCAATGGCCATGTCGGTGGCCGTGGCGACCCCGGTATCGGCGCTGCCGACCACAACGATCTTCCCGTCCGACTGGATCGCGACGCCATTGGCGCGATCGGCGTTGGTCCCGCCCCGGTCGAACGGAATCGTGACCACGCCGGTCCCGCCGAAGGAGGTGTCGAGCGTGCCGTTGGCCCAGACGCGAGCGACGGCGAAGTCCATGTTCCCGTCGTGGATCACGCTTCCCGCGAGGATCGCCTTGCCGTCGGGCTGCATCACCATGCTGGACGCAACCCCATTGCTGAAGCCGTACGACTCGGCCATGCGACCTGTCGTTCCGAACGTCGTGTCGATCGTGCCGTTGGCGTTCAGCCGGGTCAGGGCGACCGGATCGAACATCATGGCGACGAAGATCTTGAACGCCTGACCGACCACCACGATCCGACCGTCAGGCTGAATCGCGACCGCGTTCGCGGTGTCAAGATTGCTGCCGCCGAGATTGAAGCCGACCGTCTGCCGGCCGAAGGTCGCTCCGATCGGGTTGAAGGTGGAGTCGATCGCCCCCGCCGCGGTCAATCGGGCCACACCGAAGTCGAATCCGTCCGAGGGGGTCGCAACCTGCCCCACGAGCAAGATCGCTCCGTCGCTCTGCACGGCCAACGCATTGCAGACATCCGCGCCTCCCGCGACCTGATCAAAGGCGACCATCGCCTTGCCATCGCCGCTGAAGCCGGGATCGAGCGTGCCGTTCGACAGAAGCCGGGCAGCGGCGAAATCCCTGTTCCCCCCAGCCCGAGCCGCCGTTCCGCCGAGCACGATTGTGCTTCCGTGAACCGCCAGATCGCTGAGCTTGTCGGTCAGGGGGCCGCCGAGCAGGTTGAAGGCGACCGTCTGCGTGCCGGGATAAGGCCCCGAAGCCTGAAAGGTGGCGGTGTCGACCGTGCCGTTCGTGTTCAGCCGCACCACGCCGAAGTCGTAGTCTGTGTCCGACATCTGCACGGTGGCCCCCACCACCAGCTTCTGATCGGCCTGGATCGCGATGGCCTCTCCGGTGTCGAGGCGATTGCCGACCGGCCCGCGGTTGAACGAGTACCAGGTTCGACCCACCAGGCCCCTCGGGTTGAAGTCGGGGTCGAGGTCCCCGTTCGACCTGAGCCGGGCGACTCCAACGTCGGTGTCTCCCCCGGCCGCGCGATCGACCGTGCCCGCCACGACAATCCGACCGCTCCCGTCGATCAGCACGTCGTTGGCCAGGTCCGAGTCCGAGCCACCGAGGTTAAAGGAGACCAACTGCCGGCCGTCGCCGCTAAAGCTGGTATCGAGGGTGCCGTTGGCATTGAGCCGGACGATCCCAAAGTCGTAATCCCCTGCCGCCTGCTGGACCGAGCCGACGACCACGATCTTGCCGTCGCTTTGCAGGGTCACGCCCTGGGCCACTTCGCGGCTCGTGCCTCCCGGAAAGAAGGAGACCGAGGCGATGCCATCGCCGCTAAACGTCGGGTCGAGGTGCCCGCTGGCCGTGTAGCGCGCGATGAGAAAATCGGCATTTCCAGGCCCCGGAAAGCCCCCGAACTCACCCACGACCACGATCTTCCCGTCGGCTTGAATCGCGGTATCGTACCCCCCCGCCTCAGCGAGGTCGAAGGGGACCGTGGCCTTGCCGCCGACACCGAAACTTGTGTCGAGGAACGCCGCCAGCAGCGTGCGAGCTTCCAGCCGGTCGATCACTAGCCGCCGTTTGGACCACCGCCGAGGAATCACATCATGATCCCCCCGACAAGTCGCCCACCGAAACCAGCCGAGTCGTTGAGGGTGTCGCATTGTCCGATCCTCCCAGGAAGACGCGGGCTGGGTCTCATTCCCAGACCGCAACAGGGAGGGGCCGCGGGTCGTCTCGACGATCGGAACGTCCCGGAGCAGACAGGCGGGCAGGCGGAGGCGAGCCCATTCCATGAACAAAGGCCGAGCCGCGCCATCATCATCTGGCACGACCCGGCCTTCTCGACCGCCGGGGCCCGTCCATCAAGAACGGTCCCATACGCTTATCATTAGAACTCTCCGATCAATTCCCCGTCAATCCCCAATCCGGCCAGGGGAACATTTTCGCTCAAGTTTGACGGCGATTTTACCGAGAGCCAATCTCTCACAGGACTTGCGTTGACAGACCCTTGGCGTCTCGGTACTGTCCGCGCCGCAATCGGTTCGTGAGGCGCCATCGCGCGAAACGGGCCGAGGAAGTGATCGGGAAGGCAGCGAGGTCCGGGGCCTCAGTCTTCCGAACGATCCACGGAACATCCCCACGCCCCGGAGCCATGAGGACGGCGAGCGATCGCACGGAGGAGCCATGCGTCGATCAAAGTCGATGAGCCCGAAGGTCGAGGGACTGGAGTCCTTGGTCTTTCTGTCAGTCACCCTGCCCACCTCGACGGTGGCCGATGTGTCCGCCCAGAGCGGACTCGTCACCACGACCACAACCGAGGCACCGCCGGAAACGGTGACCGGAAGCGTTGATCCGGCCGCGCAGAGCGGACTGGTGACCACCGCCCAGACCCCGCCGCAAACCGTGACCGGAACGAACAACCCGGCCGCGCAGAGCGGGCAGGCGTGGACCTTGCAGGGGAGGCCGGGGGTCGGGAATACGGCCCGACCGGTCGCTCCGCAGTTCGCCCGACCGATTGCCTCGGGCGAGAGCGGGCCGATTGCTCGGCCGTTCGCGGCTCCCAATGCGCGGCCGTTCGCGGCCCCCAATGCGCGGCCGAACGCCGGCCCGGCGATCGATCTGGAGAACCTCGACCTGTCGAGCACGATGCGCGGCAACTACCGCCTCCAGATCGCTCCGGACGGCTCCAGCGGGTCGTTCCAGCTTCAAGGGATCGGCCAGGTCCGTGGGATCGGCCCCGCCCGCATCAATGCCGACTACGTGGCCAATGCCTCGTCCTCTCCCGAGAACCTGACGCTGACCGTCACCACCCGGCGCGGCACCATGACCTTGCAGGCCGGCCGGGCCCCGGGCGATGCCGACCCCGATGCCTCGACCGCCCGGCTTCGTTACCAGGTCGTCGATGCCACCGGCGCGCTGGCCGGCGCTCAGGGGTCGGGCGTCGTCGATATGACGCTCCGCCCCCAGATGCGAACCATGGGAGCCAGCGGTCAAATGACGATGGCCTTCCGGCCCGACGTGGCCTGATCGCGCGATCGATCTGATCACCGATCCCGGCAGCCGTCGGCCCCGGTTTGATCCCGAACGGCTTGCCGGATCAGTGTCAGGGTCGGGCCTTTGCTCACGAGGGAGAGGGGAGGTTTCTGGCCCCTCTCCCTCGTTGCACTGTGGTAGACGTGAGGTTTCTGGCTTCTGTGGGTGGGTGTGCGGCATGGGTCGTGGCGCGAGGCAAGGGCGAATCGCCTCGTCCTCGGGGATGGTCCCGGCAGTGATCGCGGGGGTTCTGTGATTGCGGTCTCGGGGAGGCTGCGAGGCCGGATCGGCGATCGAAATCTCTGTTGAAATCAAGAGTTGTGTCGCGCAATCGAATGCCTCGCCTTGCGATCAAGACGCGCGACGGCAAGAGGTCCGACCCCGCGCCGAGCCGGGAGCGTTGCCACTGGCCAGGGAGGGCGCGAAGGCGATTCGGTTCCGCTCAGGCAACGCCGTGGCACACGACCTGCGATCCACACTTCTGAAGACTCCGACTCTGGTTGCCTGACAGGCAACTCGATCGGATCACGGCAAAATTGCGGGAATCCCTTCTTTCCGACCCGAACCTTCGTGGCTTAGATTCAAAGGAGTGCGAGTTGGACCGGGGGCGCGTGTCCAAACCCTTCGATCGGCCGTTCCCAGGCCGCTGCCGAGCCCCCTTGGTTTCTCTTTCCTTTGCATCTTGCTTCACGAGGCAACCATGATGACCCACGTCGCGACGATGGCTTTGGTGGGCCTGATCCTTGCACCGCTCGGGGCTCCCCAGGAGACCGATGGCGACGCTCCGAAGAAGCTCGCGGAACAGTTCGACGCGGCCTTCAACCAGGCAGACGCCAAGGCCGTGGCCGCCCTGTTTGCCGCAGAAGCCGAGCTGGTGGACGAGGCCGGCAACCTCTACCGAGGTCAGGACGCGATTACCGAGATCCTCGGCCGCTTCTTTGAGGAGTTCCCCGAGGCGAAGCTGGTCCGGGAGGTCGAGGAATTTCGCCTCGTTGGCCCATCGCTCGCCATCGAGGACGGCGTGACCATCACCACCACCTCCGACCAGGCCAGCGCCCGCAACCGCTATCTTGCCGTGCTCATCAAGACGGGCGACGGCTGGAAGATTGCCAGCATGAGGCAGACCGCCGAGGAGCCCTTGCCGACCGCTCACGACTTTCTCGAACCGATCGCCTGGCTCGTCGGCGACTGGGTCAGCGAAGGAGCCGATCAGAACGTCTCGGTCTCGTTCGCCTGGTCCGACGACGGCAACTTCCTCGTCGGCGGCTACACGATCGAGCAAGATGGCGAGACTCTCATCAAGACCAATCAGCGGATCGGATGGGACGCCGCACAGGGGATCATCCGCTCGTGGAACTTCGACAGCGACGGCGGATTTTCCGAAGGGCGATGGTCGACCGACGGCTCGGCCTGGGTCGTCAAGAGCGAGATCGTCTTGCCGGAAGGCGTCACCGGATCGGCAACCTTTTACCTGACTCCCATCGATGAGAACCGCTTCCTCTGGAGCTCGCTCGACCGCGTGATTGCCGGGGTCGTGCAGCCGGATGTTGAGGTGACCATCGTGCGACAACCTCCCGCCCCCAAGGAATAAGACATCGCGGAATGCGAATCGGAACCGGTTTGGTTTACCGGTTCCGATTCCAGACGAAGCCTTTGCCGCTCCGGCTGTTCCGAGCGTAACCGGACAGCCGGGGAGGCTGACCTTCGAGACCGATTTCGTCAACGGATTGCTGCTCGACTCCTCAACTCAGCACTCAGGCGGACGACGTGATCTCTCCCACGGCCCCTCGATAATTCGGACGACGCACCCATGACCACCACTCCCCGACGGTTCCCGGCCGTGGCCATCGCGATCCTCGCCACGCTCATGGCCTTCTGGCCCGATTCTCTGGCCTTTGCTCAGCGTCGCGGCGGCGGAGGAGGCGGCCGCCCTTCGATCGGGGCCGGTCGCGCTGGTGGCGGTGCGCGGCCCTCAATGGGCGCCGGCCGCCCCACCGGAGGCGCCCGCCCCTCGTTGGGCGCTGCGCGTCCGGGGGGCAGTGCGCGCCCCTCAATGGGCGCCGCCGGTGGCGCACGCCCCAACATCTCCGCAGCGCGTCCGACCACCCGCCCGAGCACGCCCAGCGCGCGACCCAACCTGCCCACAACACGGCCCGGCTCGATTCAGAACCGACCGACCACGCCGAACCTGAACCGGCCGAGCGGGGGGATCGGTTCCACCCGACCCTCCACCCCGAACCTGTCGCGGCCCTCGGCCCCAGGCGCGGGCGGCGGTGCCACCCGACCTTCATTGCCGAATCTGAACCGGCCGACCTCTCCCGGCGCCGGGGGAGCGACGACCCGTCCCTCGTTGCCGAACCTCGCAGGGGGTGGGAATCGCCCCAGCCTTGGGAATCGGCCCGGCGGCGGGGGATTCACCCCTCCCTCGACGCTCCCGGGTCGGCCTGGCGGCAGCACGCTTCCGTCGATTCCCGGCCTTGGCAGCGGCGATCGACCCGGCGGCGGGGGCGTCACCCGTCCCTCGCTCCCCAACATCTCCGGCGGCGATCGACCCACCACGCTCCCCAGTCGCCCGGGCGGCGGCATCACCACCCTGCCGGGACGCCCGGGCGGTGGCGATCGGCCCACCACCCTGCCGGGACGACCCGGAGGTAACCGCCCCGGCTCGGGGATCGGCACCACCCGACCTACTCCCGGCCTTCCGGGCCGTCCCGGCGGCGATCGACCTACCACGTTGCCAGGCCGCCCCGGCGGCGATCGACCCACCACGTTGCCAGGTCGACCCGGTGGTGATCGGCCGACAACCCTCCCCGGTCGGCCCGGCGGCGATCGGCCGACAACCCTCCCCAGTCGCCCCGGCTTCGATCGGCCCACCACCCTGCCGGGACGGCCCGGCGGTGGCGATCGGCCCACCTTGCCGGGACGGCCTGGCGGCGGCGATCGGCCTACCACCCTCCCTGGACGGCCTGGCTTCGACCGGCCCACCACCCTGCCGGGACGGCCTGGCGGCGGCGATCGGCCCATCATCGGAGGAAACCGGCCGGGACGGCCTGGAGGTGGCGATCGTCCCATCATCGGGGGAAACCGACCGGGACGGCCCGGTGGCGGCATTACGACCTTGCCCGAATACATCGGCGGGGGCGATCGTCCCATCTTCGGCGGCGGTGATCGACCGATTATCGGCGGGGGCAACCGACCGAATATTGGTTCGGGAAACATCAACAACATCATCAACAATAACCAAAACTGGCTCAATCAGAACAACATCAACTGGAATAACAACAACATCAACGTCAACCGTCCCGGATGGGGATGGGGAGGCGGCGGTGGTTGGGGAAGCCCCGGTTGGGGATGGGGCGGCAGCGGCTGGGGGAGCCCCGGATGGGGATGGGGCGCGAACCAGTGGGCCGGCGCCTGGTACAACCGCTATGTCCCGCCGGTCTACCACGGCTGGTATCACGGCTGCTGGAACAACTCGTGGGCCAATGCCTGGTCGATCCCCCTGGCCTTCGGCACCAGCATGTGGGCCTTGAACAGCCTGTCGTCGTGGACCTCCGGCTACTACAGCGCGTCGTATCTGAACCCGTACTATGTCGCGCCGGTCGCCACCGTTCCGGTCTACGACTACTCCCAGCCGATCGTCGTGCAAACCTACCTGACGGCCGATCCCGGCCAGGCGCCCGCCGACGCCGCCCCGGCCGAACCGCAACTGACGCCCGAACAGCAGCAGGCCTATCAGCTCTTTGACCAGGCCCGCGCCGCCTTCGCCAACAACGACAACGGACGGGCTCTGAGCCTGATTGAAGAGGCCCTCCGGCTGACGCCCGGCGATCCGATCATGCACGAGTTCCGCGCCCTCTGCCTCTTTGCTCTGGGCGATTACCGCAACGCCGCCGCCGTGCTGAACGCCCTGCTCGCGGTCGCTCCCGGCTGGGACTGGACCACCATGAGCAGCCTTTACAAGAACACGACGTACTACACCGATCAGCTTCGCAACCTTGAGTCCTATTGCCGACAGAACCCCAACGACCCGGCCTCGCACTTCGTCCTGGCCTATCACTACCTGATTCTCGGCCACGACGACTCGGCGGTCCGAGCCCTTCAGGTCGTCACCACCCAGCAGCCGGAAGACGTGGTCGCCTCTCGGATGCTCGAAGCCCTGACCGGCCCCGCCGAGCCCCCCGCGAGCAGCCCCCCCACCCCGGCCGCAGCCCCCGCACCGGGCGCAGCTCCCGCGCCGGCCGCCGAACCCGCCCCCGCCGAGGCCGAGGCCGAGGCCGACGCCGAGGCGGAGGCCGACGCCGACGCCCCCGCCACCGACCTCGTCGGCCAATGGCGGGCCGAGCCGAACGATCAGGTCCGCTTCGAGCTGACCATCGACGAGGAAGGGAATTTCTCCTGGGTCGTGACGCCGAAGCAGGGCGAGGCCACCACTCTGACCGGCCCCTACGGAATCGACGGAGACACCTTGATCCTCCGCAGCGAGGAGCAAGGCGACCTCATCGGCCAGGCCATCTCCGGCGGTCCCGACCGCTTTACCTTCCGGCCGATCGGCGCTCCGCCGAACGATCCGGGCCTGATCTTCGACCGCGTTGCAGGCGACGCGGCCCCGTAAGCTGCCCCTCGTCCTGGTTCGAGGTTTCGGAGCCCCCGGCGGATGTGCCGTCGCGGGGCTCCGTTCTCGTTGCTGCAGGCCCAAGCGAGGCACGTCATGACCGATCCCGCCATCGCTCCGATCGTCACGGCTCGGCTTCGCCTCGGACGCCCTTCCTGGTCCGATTTAGATGATTATATCCGCATGAATTCCGATCCCGTCGTCATGGCCACGCTCAAGGGTGTACGATCGCGTGAGGAGACCGAGGCGATCTTCGGGCGCCTGATGGACCACTGGAATCGGTTCGGCTTCGGCTGGTACACGATCCGAGACCGCTCCTCGGGCCGATTCATTGGCCGAGGGGGCTTGCGGCACGTCGTCATCGCCGGGCTCGATGAGGTCGAGATCGGCTACGCCTTCCTCCCCTTTTACTGGGGGCGCGGCCTGGCCACCGAGCTGGCTCGCCGCTGCGTCGAGGTCGGCTTCGAAACCCTCACCCTCCCGTCCCTCGTCTGCTTCACCCAGCCGACGAACCTCGCCTCGCGCCGCGTCATGGAAAAGGCCGGGTTCACCTTTGAATGCGACACCGAGTACGCCGACCTTCCTCACGTCCTCTACCGCCTGACAGCCGAATGCTGGAGGTCGATGTCCGAGCAGAAGGTCAATCCGCCGAGCCCATGAACGCCTCGGCCCCGATCCGACGCCCCAGGGCACGTTCCCAGACCCTTGCCCAGGGCCCCAGTCACTCTTGTTATCTCCCACGTTTGTTCAAAATGTGCTTGGCAACGAGCGATCCTGGTCATTACCGTGACCGAAGTGAGAAGCGTGATCGACGCCTTCGCCCCGCCTCAATCGGATCAAGACGAGCAGCGCCGATGACCACACGATCGGAGCCCCGAAGCCGGTGCCCCGGCCCTCGAATTTCGCGGCGGGCCTTGTTGCGCACGGGGGGGCTGGGAGGTCTGGGATTGCTTGGCCTGATGCGGGCGGCTCAGGCGTCGGGCGGTCGATCGACCGCGCCGGGCGATCCGCCGCCGATCCGGGCCTGCATCCTGGTCTTCTACTACGGCGGCCCAAGCCACTTCGAAACCTTCGACCCGAAGCCCGAGGCCCCGCTCGAAGTCCGGGGCGAATTCCGGCCGATCGCCACCTCGGCCCCCGGCGTGTTCGTCTCCGAGCTTCAACCGAAGATGGCGACGGTCATGCACAAGGTCGCCCTGATTCGGAGCATGACCCACGGCAACCGCCTGCACGATTCGGCCTCGATGGAGACCCTCACCGGCCGACCCGCTCCGCAAGGAGACCAGGAACTCTTTTCCCCCGAGCCGCAGTTCTACCCCAGCTTCGGCGGCGCCTTGAGCTACCTGCGACGCGGCGAGAACCTGGCCGTTCCTCATGCCGCCTTGCCGTTTGCCTTTCACAACGTGGTGGATGTGCCGTGCCAGGGGGGCGGGTTCCTCGGCTCGGCGTATGACCCGTTCCAGGTCCTCGTCGACATGGCCGATCGGTCGTACCAGGCCGCATTGCTCAGGACCCCGGCCGATCTTCCTCCGGCGCGTCGGGGGCGTCGCCGGGCCTTGCTCGACGCGATGGAAGGGGCGACCCTCCGCGGCGAGCCGCGCGCCATGGCCGATTCGTACGAACGCGCCTATCGCTTGCTCGCCTCCGAGCAGGTCCGCAAGGCGCTGGAGATCGACCGGGAGGACCCGAAACTCCGCGACCGCTACGGCTACGACCATCCCCCGGCGAGCGTCGGTGCGGGCGGTGGGGGCGGCAACGGGGCCGAGCTGGGCATCGCCCGAGAGATGCGCGGGCAAAACCTTTTGATGGCGCGTCGCCTGGTCGAGGCCGGGGTGCCCTTCGTCAACGTGTACGACTTCCGTCAGCAAGGCCAGAACTGGGACGCCCACTTCAAGGTCTTCGACCAGCACCGCGACCACCTCGTGCCCGTGGCCGATCAGTCGCTGGCCGCTTTGATCGAGGATCTCGACGCCCGAGGCTTGCTCGACTCGACCCTCGTCGTCGCCCTCGGCGAGTTCGGCCGCACCCCCCGAATCAACAACGACGCCGGTCGCGACCACTGGCCCGACTGCTATAGCGCCGTCCTGGCCGGAGGCGGGGTCAAGGGGGGCTTCGTCCTGGGTTCGAGCGACCGCATGGGGGCCTATCCCGCCTCCGATCCCGTCACCCCGGCCGACCTGGCCGCCACCATCTACTGGCGATTCGGCTTCGACCCGAGCCTCGAACTCCACGACACGACCGACCGACCCCACCCGCTCGCCACCGGCCGACCCGTTCGCACTCTGTTTGCGTGAAGGCCGCCTCGGCTCAGGACCGGGCCAGCAGCTCGCCGAAGCGGCCGATGGCGTCGGTCCAGGCGGCCGAGTCACTTGGTTCGTAAGTGGTCACGGGGAACGACCCGGCGACCACCTCGCGCAGGTCGGCCAGCGAGCCGATCCGCCCTCGGGCGCGGGCCTGCATGAGCAGGTTGCCAATCGCCGTGGCCTCGACCGGCCCGGCCAGCACGGGGCGGCCGGTGGCGTCGGCCGTGAACTGGTTGAGCAGGGCGTTGCGGGCACCGCCGCCGACAATGTGAATCGTCTTGATCGGCGTGCCGGTGATCTCCTCCAGGCGCTCGACGACCCAGCGATAGGTCAACGCCAGGCTCTCCAGCGCACAGCGGACGAATGCCCCTTCATCCTCAGGGACCGGCTGGCCGGTGTCTCGGCAGAAGGCGGCGATCCGCGCCGGCATGTCGCCGGGAGGCAGGAACGACGGGTGATCGGGGTTCACCAGCGACCGGAACGCCGGGGCCGCCTCGGCTTGCGGAATCAGGTCTTCATACGAATATTCCCGACCCGATCGCGCCCAGGTCCGTCGGCACTCCTGCACGAGCCAGAGGCCCATGATGTTCTTCAAGAGGCGAGAGGTTCCATCGACCCCGCCCTCGTTGGTGAAGTTGTACCGATAGGTCTCCGCGGTGATGATCGGCCGGGCGACCTCAACCCCCATCAGCGACCACGTTCCCGAGCTGAGGTAGCACCAGTCCGGGGGCGATCCGGGCCCTTTGCCGGCGGCAGGCACGGCCACGACGGCGCTTCCCGTGTCGTGCGTCGCGGGAACGATGACCGAGGTGTTCGGGTCCAGGCCGGTCTCATCGGCCACGTCGCGGCGAACGGTTCCCAGCACGCTCCCCGGCGCGATCAGTTCAGGAAGAATTTGCCGAGGGAGGCCGAGTGCATTGCACAGTTCGTCCGACCAGGCCCCGGCGTTGGCGTCGAGCAACTGCGTGGTCGAGGCGTCGGTCAGCTCTCCCGCGCGGCGGCCGGTCAGGAGCCAGCCGAGCAGGTCGGGCATCATCAGCATCGTTTCGGCCGCGTCGAGCAGGGGAGAGCCGGCTTGCTTCATCGCCAGCAGTTGAAAGGCCGTGTTGAACGGCAGAAACTGCAAGCCGGTGATCTCGTAAATCCGTTCCCGCGGGATCATCGAGCAGGCCAGGTCGATCATCCCCTCCGTCCGGGAGTCTCGGTAGTGAACCGGGTTGCCGAGAATCGTGTCGCCTCGGCCAATCAGTCCGAAGTCAACGCCCCAGGTATCGAGCCCGATCCCCTCGGGCTTTGCTCCGCCGGAGGCCGCCTTGCGCAGGGCGACCTTGATCTCGTCGAACAGCCGGGGGAGGTCCCAGTGCAGGGTATTGAGCATCCGGACCGGGCCATTCGGGAAGCGGTGGATCTCCTCAAGCGTCAGGTGTCGGCCATCGAAGCGTCCGAGCAATCCTCGGCCGCTCTCGGCGCCGAGGTCGAGGGCCAGATAATAGCTGGTGGTCGCCATCGGGTCGGGGGCTCCCCGTCGGTCGAAAAAGAAGGTCGTCGCGCGGGAATCGACCGGCATCGGGTCCGATCTCTTGTCCTTTGCCTCGCACGGTGGCCATCTTACGGGCAGCAGCGGGCCGGAGCAACGACACGCCACACTCTCGGCCCCCCCTTGCATTCCCTCTCCCGGAGCACCCTCTCATGACTGCCGAGGCCATCACCTGGCGATGGTGCCCCTTTGCAGAGCTTTCGATCGAGGATCTGTACGAGGTCATGGCCCTTCGCCAACGTGTGTTCGTCCTGGAACAGGCCTGCCCCTATGTCGATGCCGATGGGCTCGACCCGATCGCCTGGCACCTGCTGGGCTGGCAACTCGGCCCGACGGGGCGTCGGCTCATTGCCTCGGCTCGGGTCTTCGAGCGCCGACCGGGAGCCAACGCCGACGCCGACACCGAAGCTTCGATCGGCCGGATCGTGGTCGAGCGATCAAGCCGGGGCAGGGGGGTCGGTCGCCTCTTGATGGCCGAGGCCATCGAACGCTGTCGGCAGCTCGCGCCGGATCGAGCGATCCGCATTCACGCTCAAAGCTATCTGCAACGATTTTACGAAGGGTTCGGTTTCCGTCCGGTCACCGCGCCGTACCTGTTCGATGGCATCGTGCACCTGGACATGGTCCGGGCCGTCGGGGGGATGCCCGTCTCCCCTTGAGCGATGACGCCGGAAAACGCAGTCGCATGCCCTGACGCGATCAGGCCCGCGTTTACGAATTCCTGTTGACTGCACACGCGTTTCTCTTGCGAGGCGAGGGCGAAGTTCTTTACGATCAAGGTAACTGCCTCCTGGATGAGGATGGCCCCTTTGAACACACGCTTCCCGTCGCCTTGTTGATTCTTGAATGTTGGGCCTGTCACCACACGGCCCCTGTTTGGTGTGTCGTTCCGTTCCGAGCCTTCGAGAACGACCAACCAGTTCATCCTGCTCTGGTGATGGCCCGCGACGGCCTGTCGTGCGGTTGTCGAGTTGCACGAAACGATTGGCGACGTGACCATGACACTCCCACTGGAGCAACAGTCCCGGCCGTCGGCCTGGACACTCGGTCCTGAACGGAACGATCCCTCAAGCCAGCTCCCCGGCCTCTCCTGGACCACCGGACCCAATGGCCTGGTGGAAACCGTCGGGGGACGGTGGCACGACTGGACCGGGCAGCCCCCGGCCGAAGCTCTGGGCCTCGGGTGGATCGACGGCCTTCATCCCGACGACGCGCCTCGGATTCAGTCGCACTGGCAGGCGGCGATCGCTTCGGAAACACCCTTTTCAGCGCGCTTTCGGGTCGGCCCGGGACGCGACGGCCACATCCGCCCCGTCATCGCCCGCGCCGAGCCGGTTTTGAACGAAGACGGACGCCCGATCGCCTGGAACGGTCTGGCCATGCTCGACCCCGATCCGACCGAGCCTCCCACACCCGAGCCCTGGCGCTCCGCCGCCGCCACCCCGACAGACGACGACGCTCGCGCCGAGGATTTCGCGATCTTCTGGATCGCGTCGGTCAAGGAACGTCGGCTGACCTCGGTCAGTCCTTCGAGCGAGCGATTGCTCGGCCGGTCGGTCGCCGAGCTGACCGGCCAGGCCCGCTCCTGGCTCGATCTGGCCCACCCCGACGACCGCTCCCGAGTGGCCGACGGCTACGCCAGACGAGCCTCGGGCCCCCCCGAGACCCTCGTCTACCGCCTGCTCCGTTCCGATGGCTCATCCCTGCTCGTCCGCGACCGCGTCTTGACGGCCCTGACCCGGTCGATGGGCGATCCGGACCGGGTCTTCGGGGTTCTCGAAGCCGTGGAATCGGACCAGGGGGCCTCGACCGATCGGCCCCAGGAAGTTTCGAAGACCACCTCCACCCCGACCCAAGCGACCAATGAGCCTTCAAATCTGGCGGAGCTGATCGACAGGCTGGGTGATCTGTGCCTGATCGTCGATCAAAACGGCCGGTGCGTGTCGATCAATGCTCCGGCCGAGGCCCTGCTGGGGCAGCCTTGCGAAACACTGCGCGGCCAGCCGCTCGTCACCCTTATTCCCGAGCTGGCCGACGCCCCGGCCGAGGCCGCGCTCCGCCGGGCCCAGGACGATCGCCAGTCGGTGCGGTTCGAGGTCGCCTCGGCTCGGTCTGATCGCTGGCTCGAAGTGCGAGCCGCTCCCGTCGCTCAGGGGCTGGGCCTGATCGTCCGAGACGTGACCGAAGCCCAGGCTCGCCTGCTCGAACTGCAAGAGATCGAGGAACTGTATCAGCTTTCCTCCGAAGCGGTTGACGGCCTGATTTACGACTGGCGGGTCGAGACCGGTCACGTCCAACGCTCGTCGGGCCTGCTCACCTTGCTCGGAATCGCTCCCGGCGAGGCCGAACCGACGAACCTCTGGTGGCGCAATCGAATCCATCCCGACGACCGCCCCCAGGTTCTCGCCGACCTGGAGCAGCTCAAGGCCGATCCTCGGCGTCGGCACTACAGCCTTGAGTATCGCGTCCAACACCGAGACGGCCATTATCTTGACGTCTGGGACAAGGGCGTCTGCCTTCGAGACGATCAAGGGCGACTGGCCCGGGTTGTCGGCTCGACCATCGACATCTCCGATCGTCGACGATCCGAGCAGGCGCTGCGCGAGGCCGATCGGATGAAGACCGAGTTCCTTGCCGTACTTGCCCACGAGCTTCGAAACCCACTCTGCCCGATTCTCGCCGCGGCTCAGGCGTTGAACACCGACCTGACCAACCCCAACCGGAATCTCTCGGCGATCATCGAGCGGCAGGCCCGCCACATGGCTCGCCTGATCGAAGACTTGCTCGACATCTCTCGGATCAGCCACGGGAAGGTCCTCGTGCGTCCCGAGCCGCTGAACCTCGTCGAGCTGGTTTCGCAAACCCTCGACACCGTCGAGGGGCCGTTCCGCGAGCAACGCCTGGAGCTTCGGGTCGATCTGCCCGAAACACCCCTGCCGATCGAGGCCGATCCGACCCGGCTGGCCCAGTGCGTCAGCAACCTGCTGCACAACGCCTCGAAGTTTACCGAGCCCGGCGGCTCGGTGACGGTGCGGGTCGGCAGCGACGACACCTCGGCGTTCGTCGAGGTGGCGGATACCGGCATCGGCATCGCGCCAGACGTGCTTCCCACCCTCTTTCTCGCCTACTGGCAGGCCGACACCAGTCGGAAACAGAGCCAGGGGGGACTCGGGCTGGGGCTCGCCCTGGTCAAAAACCTGATGGAATTGCAAGGCGGTCGGGTCGAGGCCGCCAGCGCCGGCGAAGGGCAAGGCAGCACGTTTCGGCTTGTCTTGCCGCTCCGGCACGCGGCGGACCCTGGACCCGAGGAGTCTTCAGCAATGGCGGCCACCACTCCCAATCCTTCCTCGACCTCCTTGCCTCCGGGGCTCCGTCTGCTGGTGGTCGATGACCGGCGAGACATGGCTCACTTGCTCAGCCGGCTGCTCGGCAACCAGGGGCATCACGTCTCGGTGGCCAACGATGCCGAGCAGGCCCTGGAGATCGCTCGCCGAGAACGGCCCGAGGTGATTCTCTCCGACATCGGCCTGCCCGGCTCGATCGACGGCTACGGCCTGGCCAGGGCCCTGCGAGCCGACCCGACCACCTCCTCGGCCCTCCTGATCGCCATGACCGGCTACGCTCGTGCCGACGACCGAGACCGCGCCCTCCAATCCGGCTTCGACGATCACCTGACCAAGCCCCTCGATTTCGGCACCCTCTGTGAACGTCTCGGAAAACTCGCTCCCGGCCCCCGACCGTCGAAGGCCAGGGCCTGAGCCTTCTCCCGCGAGACCGCCTGGCCAGGCGATCTCGCGGGATGTTATGTTGGGCCGTCAGCCCTGATCGCGCCAGGCGCGACGCCGGATCATCACCCCTCCCGAGACCGCCTTGACCTGCTCGAAGCCCAGCTGCCGGAGCATCCGCAAGGCCACGTGCGACCGCACTCCCGTTCGGCACGAGACGACCGTCTCGACCGAAGGGTCCAGCTCTCCGACCCGATGGCGCAGCTCATCGAGCGGAATGTTGATGATGCCATCGACCCCCGGGAAAGGGGCTTCCGCCACTTCCTGAGTCGTTCGGACATCGACAAATTGAGGCACGTCGGACAGATCGGCGTCGGGCTCGATGAAGTCGGTCAGGCCGTCCATCTGATTGCAGGCGGCAAAGGCGGCCATGTGCACCGGGTCCTTGGCCGCGCCGAAGGGAGGGGCATAGGCCAGGTCGAGCCCCGCCAGATCGGCCACCGTGCCGCCGAAGTGCATGGCCGTGGCGATCACGTCGATCCGCTTGTCCACCCCCTCGCCGCCCATCCCCTGCGCTCCGAGGACCCGGCCCGTCTCCGGATCATACACCAGTTTCAAGGTGATCGGCTCGGCTCCGGGATAATACCCGGCATGATTGTTCGCCACGACAACCACGCTCCGGGCCGATCGGTTCAGCCGTCGGGCGAGTGTCATCGTCAGGCCGGTCATCGCGGCGACTCGATCGAAGACGCGAACAATCGCCGTGCCGAAGACCGCGTCCATCGGCCGGCTCTTGCCCGACGCGGCATGTTCTCCCGCGATCCGTCCCGAACGATTCGCCGGGCCGGCCAGGGCAATCCGCATCGGCGAGCCGGTCGGCCCATAGCGGTACTCGGCGGCATCGCCAACCGCATAGATGGACGGATCATTCGTTCGCATAAACTCATCCGTGCCAATCCCCCCACCAGGGCCGACCTCGATCCCCGCTCCCCGAGCCAGATCCAGCAGCGGACGGACACCGATACCGAGGATCACCACCCCGGCTTCCAGCTCCGTACCGCTCTTGAGCCGGATGCCTCGGGCCTTGCCGTCCGGGCCGGTGAGAATGGCCTCGATCCCGTCTCCCAGGTGCAGCGCGACCCCTCGATTGCGCAGGTCCTGCTCGATCGGTTGCACCATCTCCGGATCGAACAAGGGCAAGATTTGCGGTTGCAGCTCCGCCAGGGCGACCTGAAACCCGCGATGCACCAGTTGCTCGACCATCTCCAGGCCGATGTACCCGGCCCCCACCACCACGGCCCGCTTCTCTCCCGAGGCATCGACCGCCGCCTTGATCCGGTCGGTGTCTTCCAGGTTCCGCAGGGTGAACACCCCCGGCGCGGTCGCCCCGTCGATCGGCGGCACCAGCGGAGCCGCGCCGGGAGCAAGGATCAGCGCATCATACGATTGCTGATACTCGCGTCCTGAGGTCAAGTCGCGTACCGTGACCGTCTTCGCCTCGCGGTCGATGCGAAGAACCTCTTGCCGGGTTCTCACGTCGAGATTGAACCGCGCGGCGAGCATCTCTCGGGGAGCGACCAGCAGCTTCTTCCGCTCGACAATCTCGCCACCGATGTAGTAGGGCAACCCGCAGTTGGCAAACGAAACGTGTTCATCCTTTTCGAACAGGATGATCTGAGCATGCTCGTCGATCCGCCTGGCCCTGGCCGCCGCCGAAGCACCACCGGCCACGCCACCGACAATCACGATCGTCCGACTTGAAGTACTCATCTGGGCAATCCTTCATTCGGTCTCCGAACGTTTGCCGTTCAAACGCCCGGGTTGACCGTCTCATGATCCTTGATTCGAACGTCGCCGAATGCCCCACGCCGCAACCAGCAGCACGGCACCGACGCCTTGCATCATCAGTCCTCGCTTCAGACCGACCGGAACGATTTGAAGGTCAAGCCTTCCCTGGTCATCGGCGCGGACCACAAACGGGCGTTCCCACTCGGCACACCGCCAATCGGGAAACGCCTGACGTCCGTTGACCCACCACCACGACCCGGGATTCTGATTGATCTCGATTTCCTGATGGGGCTCGACCCGAAATTCCAATCGGTTCGGGCTCCAATACTCCGGCTCGATCGGCACTCCTGCCGATGTGAACTCTCCTTCATAGTCAGGGTGTCCCGGCCACCTGCGAGCAGTCGATCCGTTGGTGTCATATCCCATGATGGGCTGAATCCCCCGGATGGTTCCATACCCCCGCAGCGTGTTTGGAAAGGCCGGATTCTGTTCCAGATTGATCGGCTGCATGATCGGAGGACCGGGGAACCGAGATTCTTCCGGAATCGGACCCAGGCCGACGGGTAAGACTCGATGACCGTAGGCAATCAGATCGGCCCCCATCACCACAACGAGCGCCGCGACCGCCAACCCCGGCCACCTTCGGGGATCGGCGCGCAACCGGGCCACGCCATCAGCCACCGCCAGGCCCACGCCGAGCATCGCGGCAATCCGCCAACGTGTCACCACATGCATTGTTTTGAAAATGGGCCAGTCGGCCAGCCAGTAACTCGGCTGAATGATTCGATGCGATCCCAGGCCCAGGGCAAAGGCGATCAGGGCCAGCCAGTGCCACCATCGCCAGTTGCCGACCAGGCTTGTGACAAGCAATCCCACGCCGATGAGGCCGATAAAGCAGTTCGACTCCCAGAAGATCGGGAACGACACCGTGCGCAGGGCCTCGATCGACGGCCGCTGGAGCATCTCCTCCAGGTACGCCAGCAGGCGAAGGTCGATCATCATGCCGCCGGTCCTGGGGAAATCTCCCAGCACCGCGACCATTGGCCCGAGCCGCCAACCGGCCAGCAAGAGCATCAGGCCGACGGCCATCACTCCATGCCGGAGGAACCGCACCCGACGCACCCCGGGTTCCACCCGAAGCCCTCGCACGGCAAACGCCCCGACAATCAAGAACGCATAGATCGTCGGATACGAGATCCCGCTCAGCACGTTGAACGCCGACCAGCCCCCCAGCGCCAGCCCCTCGGCCGGTCGCTCGGCCAGTCGGCAGGTGTGGAGGATCATCCAGGGCATCGCGCAAAAGGTCATCGGAATGTAGAGACCGGCAACCGTGTACACGATCATCCCGCCGTGCAAGCCGAACACCAGCCCCGCGGCACACGCGCCCCACGGATCACCGATCCAGAGCCGGGCCAATCGCCTCGCCCCTTCCACCGCGATCATCAGGCAAATGACCGCCGCCAGCCTCAACCCCGCCCCGGTCCCGAGCAGCAACACCAAGGGGGTTGCCAGCGGCACGAGGCTACACTGCGGGTCGGCCGCCAGCGGAAACCCTCCCCGGTTCCAGGGGTTCCACCAGGGAAACTGACCATGTTCGAGAACGGTCTTGCGAACCGCCTCATACGTTTGCAGATAAAAGTCCCAATCGCCGTATCCCAATCCCTCCCGAGCGAGCAAGGGCCAGGCCAGGGTCGCCGTCGCTGCCGCCAGCGCCCAGGGCAAGAGCCGCTCCACCCAACCGGCCGAGTGGTCCTCAACCCGCGCCGAGATCCAACGATCTCCCGGCCTGACCGTCAGCAACCGGGCGACTCCCAAACCCACCACCCCGACAAACACGAGCATGCCCGCCGCGTGCCGGATCGGCCACGGAATGACCAGAAACAGGTCCGGTCCCAGCATCCCCGCCAGCATCGTTCCCAGCACCAGGGGAACCAGCAGCAGGGGCCTCCGCGTCACGGCCCGGCGCAGTTGCTCCGTCACTCGGCCGGCCCGGCGAGCGAGATGTGTGCTCACGATCGCCTCATCGCAATCCTTTGAGAACCGTTTCGAATCGCGCTCGGTCAGCGCTCGCATCCTTCGATGCGTCCGGAAGCGGATCCCTCCGCTCCCGGACGATGGCCACACTCGGCGATCAGGCGATGTCGGTCACCCCGGGAATCGGGATCGGGTAGTTCGGCGCGTCGCCCCACTCGTACGACTCGGGGCCGAGGCGTTCCTTGCTGTTCAAGGCCTCGTCCGGGGTGATGACCCGGCCCGTGTAGGCGGCCATGCGGCCCATGATCGCCAGCAAGGTCGAGGTGGCGGCTTCCTCGCCGTTGTTGATCGGCCGACCGGCACGAAGGGCCTCGTACATCTCGTCGTGCTCGGTCTGGTACATGTTGTTGCTTTCACCCCGGTATCGCCAGCGGGTCTCGCCTTCGATCCGGTTGCCGAAAACGTCGCAGGTGCCGGTCGAGCCGAGGATGTAGTCCTTCACCTGGTTCGCCGTATTCGGCCAGTGCCGGCAGTGGTGGTAGCCGCGGACGTTCTCGGGGTATTCGTAGACGACCGAGAAGTGGTCGTAGATATTCCCATACCGTTCAGCGGTCCGAACCTGCCGGCCGCCGACCGCCCAAACGCGCTCGGGCTGCACGTTGCGCATGGCCCAGTTCATGGTGTCGATGCCGTGCACGGCCTGTTCGACAATGTGATCGCCCGAGAGCCAGGTGTAGTAGTACCAGTTGCGCTGCTGGTACTCCATGTCGCTGCCGCATTCCTCGCGGGTCTTGCGCGGGTCCCAGACCCCCTGGCTGTTGTAGGTGGTTTCGATCGACCGGATGTCGCCGATCGCGCCGTTGAAGACCTGCTCCATGGTGGCGCGTCGGGGGTAGTGATAGCGCCAGCAGAAGCCGTGGACCATCGACAGGCCCTTTTCGGCGGCATCTCGCACGGCCTGCAGGTACATCCGTAGCCCCGGGCCGTCGACGGCCATCGGCTTCTCGACGAAGACGTGCTTGTTCTTCTCGACGGCGTAAGCCGCGTGGATCGGCCGGAAGTGCGGCGTGGTGGTCAGCAGCACGACATCCGACGAATCGATCACCTGCTTGTAGGCATCGAAGCCGACGAACTTCGAGTCGTCGGTCACGTCCACGCGGTCACCCACGCGAGAGGTCTTCAATGTCTGCAGGCTTGATTCCAGACGATCGTCGAACAGCTCGGCCATGGCGACCAGCCGGCAGCCTTCGTCGGCCGTCAAGGTCTGCTCGGCGGCCCCGGTGCCTCGGCCGCCGCAGCCGACGACGCCGACCCGGATCGTATCGCTACCCGCGGCGTGGGCCACGTTCGTCAGGCTGACCGTCGACGCCGCTCCTGCGGCGGCGGCCGAGTTCATCAGGAAGATTCGGCGGTTGGACTTGCTGCCGTTACGCATCGGGGGGCTCCCTCGGGCCGATCGAAGTGTGAAGCTCGGTCGATTCCCCACCTCGACCTCCGGTGTTTCGAACCGGGATCGTTCGGGGAGTCGCTGTCGTCAGCTTAACATCCGTTGCACACCACCGGTAGAGATGACCCGGCCTCCCTCGGCCGTTACAATGAGTTCCGAATCGCCGCGCGACCGATCACCCGATCGACGAGCCTCCCATCATGGCCATGATCTTCCCCGGCATGGACCCGTATCTGGAACACCCGGGCCTCTGGCCGGGCATTCACAACGAGTTCATCGTTTATCTCCGAGACCAGATCCAACCCGCTCTCGGTCCTCGATACCTCGCAGCGACCGAAACGCGCGTCTTTATCGAAGGAGGAGACCGTGTCATCGTCCCCGATGCCTTCGTTCGGCGCACCAGCACATCCGCTCCAAGGGTGACTCAAGGATCTGTCGCGGTGGCCGAGGACGACGCCCCGGTCATTGTTCGAGCCGATCCCATCGAGATTTCTGAATCGTATCTGACAATTCTTGATCGAACCGCCGGACAGAAGATCGTGACGGTGATCGAACTGCTCAGTCCCTCGAACAAGCGAGGAGGAGCAGGCCGAAAGGCATATCAACGCAAGCAGCGCGAGGTTCTGCGAAGCGATACGCACCTGATCGAAATCGACCTGCTCCGCACCGGCCGGCACACGGTCGCGGTCCCCAAAGGTCTCGCCCAGCCCCGGGGCCCTTACGATTACCTCATCTGCGTCAACCGGGCCAAACGCCCCCGAGACGAGTTCGAGCTGTACCCCCGATCGCTCCGCCGCCCCTTGCCGACCATCTCCGTTCCCCTCGCCAAGGGCGATCCCGACCTCCGCGTTCCGCTCCAGCCGGTCCTCGACCATACCTACAACGCCGGATCGTACCGCGAACGCATTGCCTACGATCGCCCGTGCGTCCCTCCCCTCTCAGACGACGATCAGGCATGGGCCGATGCCTTGATACGAGCCAACCCCGCCGAGGCTCCCCAACCGGAGGCTTGAACCGCGAACCTCAAGACCCGATGATGTGTCTGGTTCAAGACGCGCTGAGCCTTTTGAGCGTAGCCTGCGCTGAGGTTTGACCTAGGATCGTTTGAAGTCAAAAACAATCGGCGGGAACAGGGCCACAGTCGCCTTCTTGCCTGATCCGCGGAAGGGCATCAAGCCGGGGGACCGCGTGATGCACTATGAGTACCTCGCCACTCGAGGCTCCCTCAACGACTCGCCCTCACGAGGGCAGGGGCCAGCTCCCCCGGCACCGTCCCGAAGGGCCACGTCCGTTCGGAAGCGTGACCCCGCGACGATGCACACCGTCTCCTCCGCCGTCCTGGACGACCCCGAAACCCTGACCATGATCGTCCCCTCGGAGGTCGCCTTCCGGCACGAGGTGGTCCCGCTCGTCCTCGAGGGAGAAACCATCGTCCTCGGTGCCCTCGACCCGGAGAACATCGCCAAGGCCGATCGCCTCTCGTCCATCCTCGCCCGATCGGTCCGGCTCGAACAAATCAACCGAAAAATCCTCTCCCAACACCAGGCGCTCCTCTACCAATCGGACCGCGCGAGGTCTCGGAAATCCTTCGCCGTTGCCGCCGCCCCGGCCGCCGCGAGCGACGACGAAGACTTCGTTGATTCCATGCTTCAGGAATTCCCGAGCGACGACGAGCTTCGCCCATCCCTGATCCAAACCCACCCTCCCAGGCCGTCCGCACTGGCGAGGCACCAGTACGGCGACCGTTCCCCATCCGGCATTACGGCCCAAAGTGACGCTTCTGGAGGCTCGACCGGCATGTTCACCTTCGTGGTTGAAGAAGGCCAGCGCGTCTTGATGCGACGGTCGAACGGCACGATGGACGTCGTCGTCGGCCCGAAGCGGGTCTGGCGGGGCCGGAACCAGTTCCGGGCCATGGTCCACCACGTCGCCCACCCCGGCGATTACCTGATCGTTCGCTTCCGAGACGGCCGCCAGGAACACCTGCCCGGCCCTGCCGAGGTCTGGTTCGACCCCCGATCGCACGAGTCGGTCGAGGTCCGCGAGGCCCTGCAAATTGCCGCCAAGGAAGCCGTCGTCGTCTACAGCCAGAAGGAAGGGACCGCCAACGTCCAGCGCCGGATCGAGTACGGCCCGGCCCTGTTCATGCCCCGCCCCGGCGAGTGGCTGCACACCTTCTCCTGGCACGCCTCGAAAGGGGGCTCCGAGGGGGTCGTTAAGATCCCCAACGGCCTCGTCTTCCAGAAACTCTGGTTGATGCCCGACCAGATGTACCACGACGTCTCCGACGTCCGGACCTCCGACGACGCCGTCTTGCGCATTCGCCTGATGATCTTCTTCGAATTGATCGACATCGACCGGATGCTCGACGCCACCCACGACCCGATCGGCGACTTCGTCAACGCCGCCTCCAGCGATGTCGTCGACTTCACCGGCCGCCACGACTTCGAGTCCTTCAAGCGCAACACCGAACGCCTCAACGAGCTCGACACCTACCGCCAGCTCACCGGCCGAGCCGCGCAGTGCGGCTATCGGATCAACAAGGTCGTCTACCGAGGCTACGGCGCCGCCGAACGCCTCCAGCAGATGCACGACCAGGCCATCGAGGCCCGCACCCGCCTCCAGCTCGACCGTGCCACCGAGCAACAGGCCCAGGACCTCGAAAACTTCAAGCTCGACAGCCAGCTCGCCCGCGCCGGCAAGCGCCGCACCGAGCAGGCCGCCGAGGTCTCCCACGAGCTTGAACTCGACGCCCAGCGCCTTGATGCCGCGCTGAAGGCCGAAGACGCCCGCCGCGCCGCGCTCCGCGAGGCCGCCCGCCTCGACGCCGACCAGACCCGCGCCGCCCTCGCCCTCGACGACGCCCACCGCCGCGACCACCTCGCCTCCCTCCGCGACCTCGGCGTCGATCTCACCGCCTTCCTGACGCAGAGCCGCGCCGATCGTGTCATCGAGCTCCGCTCCCCCCTCGGCGGCCACGGCGCGACCCACGTCCACCTTGATTCTTCAGCCTCCTCTCCCTCCCGTTCGCTCGGCGAATCTTCATAAGCCCGGCTGGCTCCCTTCACGGGGCCGTCCGCTCCGAAAACGGCTTCTGAGAAGACGATCGAACCGGGCCTCGAGCCCTCCCTCGCCTCCGAGCCGCGTGCGCCTCGCGTGTATCTGCCATTAGACGGCCAAAAAAACGCTGAAACGAACCGTGCGAGGCTGGAAACGGAATCACCACTGCAGGGCATGCCCCCTGGTGCTCCTTTCCCCTTCGGAACGCCCGGGGCCTTGCTCTCGGCACCGTGGCCACTTCGCACGGTGGCCACCGGAATGCCGAGGGAGAAGCTCGATGGAACCTCACACGATCCGTCAACGTCTCATCGCGCTGATGTGTCTCCTCCTGATTCCAGGAGGAACGATTGCCGCTGAAGAGGCCTGGCTCTCCGAGTCGGAGCAACGGTTCTTCGAAGCCTTCGGAGTCAACGCGGTCGTGGGCGGCGAAGAGGTGAAGCGAGACATGCTCTATGGACGTCTCCCTTACATCGCCCGAGATGCTGAGCAGCCACTCCGATCACGAATCGAAGCGCTCCTCGCGGCCCAGGATCGAATGAAGGTCACCAGGCAGGACGTGGCCGAACTCGCCACCCGTCAGGCGGCGGGCATTGTGGAAATGATCGGACGAAACCCCATCGATCCCGCTTATCTTTTCATGCTGATTGGTGACCTTCCCTGGGATCCGACCGCGGCCGTGGAGATCGTCAATGGGTTAGTGGCCGACGGCAGTCCCATCATCACCGCCTGGGAGATGCAAGGCGATTGGATTGTTCGGGCTCTGGAAGCCAAGGCAGAACACGACGCCATCCTGGAGCAAATTCTGGCCGATGCCAGCCGGAGGGCGCTCGCCGATTCCCTGAATTCCCCACCAACCGTCGATGTCGATTATGACGAGTTTGTGTTGAAGCTTGTCGGTTCGGGTGGAGATCAGCCCCTCGGAACGCCCGTGGTTCAGATCATCTTGCATCGCAAACCCCTGACGGGCGAGTGGATCTGGACCAATGTGGCCAGTTCGGTCATCCTTCGGATGATGGGCGTGAAGAACCTCGACTTCGAGGCGGCGTTCCAGGGAATCCGGCTCGCGGCCGTGCAGGAGATGGTCGAAAACCAACCATTGGTCCTCACACAAATCTTGCCCACCGTGCAGGCCGAGGAGGACTTTACCCTCCACATCCCCCTTCCGCCCGGCGAGGTTGCAGACCTCGATCAGATCGAGTTCCGCATCTGGAGTGCTCAAGGGCGCTGGCAGACCAACACCTTCCCAGGCCTCGCCCAGGCACGGCAGAAGGCCATCGAACACGCGGAACGCGAACGGCTTCGACGACTCGCGATTTTTCAGGCCTGGCTCCGCAAAAAAGAACGCATCCGCCGCAACGACCTCATCAAAAGAGCGATTTACGCTTACATTAACAATGGAATCAAAAACGCCATCACACAAGAACGCTTTCGTCAGCAGTTCATCGTCGCACGCTTCAACGATTTTTCGCTCGGAGGGCGCTGATTTTCGAGAGTCGCGACGGGTCCGCGCGTCCGGACCCGACGGACGCGCGGACGGTTGAATCAATCGATCCATCGTTCGGGCCGGGACCGAGGGATCAGCGGAACCGGCTCCAATATTGTGGCTGGCGGAGGCGGAAGCTGCCGCCTTCGCTGATGACCTTGACGATCCAGTTGGCGTTGCGTCGCAGCTCGTGCTTCGATCGCTCGAAGGCGCTGCCGCTTCGGGAGAGCGATCGGAGGCAGAGCCAGGCGAGCAGACCGGCCAGCAAGGCGGCCCCTCCGGCGACGGCCAGATAGGCGCCGAAGCGGGGCAGCCACTCGGCCCAGACGATCAGCTCGGCCAGGCCGACCAGGCCGATCGGCACGCAGGCGACCAGCACGACCAGCCCGACGATGAGACCGATGGCCGGTCCTCGGGCCTCCTGGACCGTGGCGTGGAGATCGGTCTTCGCCAGCCGGACCTGAAGGTCGGCCAGGGTGAGCATGTCGTGCCCCAGCTCGGTCAGGCTCCCTTGCAGGCTGTCGGGGACCTCAACGCCAAAAAAAGTCAACGTCTTTTGATGAACCATCCGATCAAGACTCCCATGGCCATGGCCGCGGCCAGCGATCGGGCCGGGTGGCGGACGATCTGTTCTCGGGTCGTGGCCAGAAACGATTCCAGGCCTTCGCGGGCCTGGCTGTAGCCCTCCTGGGCTCGGGCCGACAGTTCCGCGGCGGCCTCTCGGGCCTGTTCGGAGGTCGGGGCGTCAGAAGGGACGCCCAGGTGTTGGGTGATCCGGTTGAACACGGCGAGCTTCCTCCTCCGGCGTCGGGCCCATTCCGGCAGACGGGGCCAGTAGCCGATCTTCGACGAATTGGATCGCGTAATTCTGAGCCGCCCGCAAGGCAATCGGAGCCAGGAAGCCCAGAGCCATGGAAACCACCCCCTTGCTCGGACCCTTCTCCTGCTCGGGCTCTTCGTAGCGGGGGGCTCGACGCGCCGAGGTCGCTCGCTCGCGCTCAATCACCTTGATTCGGCGGCGAGGAACCAGCAACCAGGCGGCGAGAAACCCGACGCCGAAGGCCGCTCCGGCCGCCGGCCAGGGGGCGCTCCGCACGTAGCCTCGCCAGTTCAAGGTCGCTTCCAGGTGCTCGGCCGCGACGTTGACGTCGGCGTGAATTTCACGACGAATCCGCGCCATCTCGCGACGCAGTTCCTCGACCTCAGCCTGATCGGGTCGTGGGGGGTTGGGTGATGCCACGGTCGGCCTTCCTCTCTGTCTCGGTCGGTCCGACGATTAAAAGCCCAGCGAATCGGCCGCCCGCCGAGCCCGTTGCGAGACCGAGTGCCCCAGGTCGTGGGCATAGTCCGACGCCTGGTGCGCCGCCGATCGGCCCATCATCTCGGCGCGCCGGCTCAGGTCGCTCAGCGAACCAGACAGGTCATCCAGCGACCAGCCACCGGCCCCACCTTGCCGCGATCGGGCCGGCACCAACGCGACCAGGGCCAGGCCCAAACCCACGCCCAGGCCGAAGCTCGTCCAGACAGAGGTCATCGGTCGGCGGTTGACCACACGGCGGAAGCGTTGATCGGCGTGCATGGCCATCTCCTGTGCATGCTGGGCGAGAGACTCGGCCTGCTCGGCCAGTTCGGCAGACCGCTCCGAGAGCCGCTCGGCCAGTTGTTCCTTCTCGTTTCGGGCTCGTTGCTGGACATTGCGTCCATTGCTCGACGAGCCTTTCTTGCGGGTCGCCATGATCGTCGTCCTCTCTCCCTGTGGTCGATTCAAAGCGTGTCGTCTCGTCGTTCCACAACGCACCTTGCGGCGTTCAGCGCGTAGACGACAGCCGGTTACCATCTCCGACCCTCAACGCTTTCCGGGTCGAAGCAAGACACAACGACTGCTCTTGCAAGTCGGATGCCGACTCCGCAATCATCGCAGCGCCCGGGTTCGGCATTCCAGTTGCTACATCGTTCTTTCTGGTAAGCCCGGCGGCCGTGCCCGATCGGGTCTGCCGCCGGGACGATCCGATTCGAGGCCGAGTGAATCCGGGCCCTCGACACCTGCGAATCGCCCCGGTCCCCGATCCGATCGGGTAACGTCATCAAGCGCCTGCCAACCCGTCGCACCGTGAACGTGAAGGAGACACGACCATGAATGCCCAGACACTTCAGGGCCACTGGAACGAGATCAAAGGACAGCTCAAGCAGAAGTGGGGTCAGCTCAGTGACCAGGATCTCGAATTCGCCGAGGGGAACGTCGATCAACTGATCGGCAACATCCAGCGCAAGACCGGCGAGTCGCGCGAAGCCATCGAGAAGCACCTCGACGCCCTCATCAACCAGGGTGCCGCCGGGCTCGCCGCCGCCGCCGAACGCTTCCAGCACGCCTCTCACTACGCGAGTGAGCACCTCCGCAGCGGCTACGAAAACGCCCGAGCCTCGTTCTACGACCAGTACGGCGAGGCCGAAGAACTCGTCCGCAGCAACCCCATGCAGTCCGTCGGCACCGCCTTCGGCATCGGTGTGCTCGTCGGCGTCACCCTCGGCCTGCTGATCCGTCAGCGCTGAGCCTCGCCAACCGCCCAATCGATCGACCGATTGATTGCGTGCTGAAGCAATTCGACGTGAACACTCCGGCGCGATGCCTGGCTCTCCCCCCGGCACCGCGCCGGTTTCGCGCGCCTGCTCCGAGGGCTCTGGTCGATGGGTGACCACCAGGAGCACGCCGAGCGCCCTCGCACCGTTCGCCGGCACCCTCTCGCCCCGCAAGGCCCAAGCGGAAAAACCAACCGTCCGATCGGCACATTCCCGAGCCCTCGGGTCTGGTCTTGGCACCCCTCGGCGCCTATCGTACAAGTGTCGGGAGGCGATCCCTTCCGGCCACCTCTCAATCCCGAACCCCCCGTTTCTTCGGCGGGTGACGAGGCTCGCTGTGTTGCCTCGGCCGTTCCGGGACTCGACCGCAACCGCATCGTCCCGACAGAGGAGTCGACCGATGACCTGGCTCTCTGAAGATCCCTGGCCCCTGGCCGGTCTGTTCGCCCTGCTGGCCGTCGGCTTCCTGATTCGCGTCCGGTTCTCGCAGCAAGGCAAGCATCTGGCCTATGCCGCGGCGGCGCTCGGGCTGGCGGGGATGGTGCTGCTGATCGAGCAGCTCTGGGTGACCGATCGCGAGCGGATCGAGCTGGCCATCTACGACATGGCCGACGCCGTCAAGGCGAGCGACTTCGACCGCTTCGAGTCGCACCTCGCCCCCGAGTTTGAGAAGCAGGTCGGCATGCTCACCAAGGCCCTCCTGCGGGGCACGCTCGCCAACGTTGAGTTCGAGTTCGTCCGGATCGCCCAGCTTGAGGTCCAGGCCGGCCGCGCCACCCGCATGGGCAAGGCCGATTTCCTCGCCCAGGCCCAGTGGGAGGAACGCTCCTCCAGCCTCGGCACCGACTACAACGCCACCCCGTTGCCCGGCATCGGCTTCTCGATCGGCTTCCGCGAGGTCGATCCCAAGACCTGGAAGGTCACCCGGATCGACGTCACCAGCGTCCCCGCTGGCGGCACTCCCGAGAACGTCGCCGGCTACATGGCCCGCTTCTCCAGGACCCGCTGATCCGAACCGAACCCAGGAAGGGGGCATTCCCTCACCATCCCCCTTCCTGGCCAATCCCTCGGCCCCTCTCAGGCCGGTACCGACCCCTCGGTGCGAAACGCCGTCGTGTCGCGGCCAAAGGAAAGATAGCGGTATCCTTGCTCGCGAAGCATCCGGGCGCAGGCCACCTTGTCGTCGTACGACAGGTGATTATTCTCAAAGTTGATGATTCCCGGCCGGATCGGGGTCGAGAACATCATCTTGATCACCTCGAAGTCAAACCCCTCGGTATCAATCTGCAACAGGTCGATCCGGCCGACCTTGCAACGCTCCAGCAACGTCTGCAACGTGAACGACGGCACCTCGATCGGCTGAATCCGGCTCTCCAGGTTCGGAATGCTCCGATACTGCTTGGCCAGCACCGCTCTCGAAAACGACGTGCAACGGCTTGCCGGACTGCCCGGAGCCTCGGCCACCCGCCAGAGGGTCATCGTGCCGTCGGTATGACCGATCGCGCAGTTGACGCACTGAACATGATCGACGTTCTCGTATGTCTTTTTCAGGCGATCAAACGCATCCGTCAACGGCTCGACCAGCAAGGCCGACCACCCGCGCTCAATGATCAGGTCATGCACCGGATCATTCGAGACGCCGTCGTTGGCCCCGATCTGGACCAGCGAAAAGTCCGCCCCGGTATGCGGAATCCGATCCGCGAGCAAGGTCAGCAAATTCAGCGGATGATCGTTCGGGAACGGAAGCCGCGTGATCTGAAGCCCCTGCCGCCGGAACTGCTTCAGGACTCCTTCGACCACTTTCGATTTCACGGACATGGATGACCCTCAAGAATGCCCCCGTCGGCGGAGGCGTGAAATCGCCGCAATCGGCAACGTATGCTGGGCTCGGGAGTGTGTCTGACGAAGAAACCGCTCGATCGTTCGGCTCCGAGACGATCGAATCCCCGCCTCGCCTCCCTCACGGAGTTCCCCCCCGCACCTGTTCGCGGAGCGCCTCCATCCGGTCGGGATATTCCAGGACCACCAGTTCGTGCGTGTCGGCCTTGTACGCATACTCCTGATAGGCCGGGAGCTGCGGCAACCGGATGCCGTTGGCGTCGAGAATCTCGCGCTTGAACTCCTCGAAATCGGCCGGATAGCGGTCGTTCAGGGCGTTGTACAGGTTCACCGCGTGCTGAATCTGCAACACGGCCGCCTGTCCGATGATCGAAACATAGGCGTTGCCTTGCAGCGTGATCGGATCTTTTGCCGTAATCTTGCCGGTCGAGACCTGAACGTTTTGCCCGCTCTGCATCTCGGCGTTGAAGTCGCGGACGTCGTCGGTCGTCTGCCCGATCGTCCTGCGCAATTGCACCGGAGCCTCTCCCGGAGCCCCGGCCACCGGCGGCGCCGGCGGGGCGTTCTGGTCCACCAGCGGCGGCGGCGGCGGACTCCCCCCCGCTCCCGACGCCGTCGGCGATCCGTCCGACCCTCCCCCATTGCAACCGGCCATCATCATCAGGACCGCCCCGAACACCCCTCGGAAAACGGTCTTCCACACGTGACGCATCTTGGGGCTCCTCGATCTTCGCAAACACGCCGGGCCGACCCAGCCCCAATTCCCTGGGATGACGTTCGCCTGGAACCAGGGTGGCGGGTCGAACAGAGTGCCCCCGATCCCAACACCTTCCACCTTCAGATCGTTAGAGTATGGTGACTCTCCCCGTTCGACGGCAAGGGCCGGGCACGATCCTCAACACCCCAAACCCCGCCGAAGCATCACCTTGGGGTTCAGGAACTCCCCTCTTTGGCTTCCGGGCACAGTCGGCCGAGTCCAACCCGCGCAAACAGATCGCGCCAGACACCGACCCTCGGCGCTGGCGCGATCTCGACCGTTCGGTCCGTACACTCATCCAGAAACGCTTGTCGTCAAAGCGTTTTGATCAGAACTTTCACGAGAAGGTCGGATCAGAGCGAATCGGCGCTGATCACCTCGCCACCAGCCTTTGACCCGAGCGCCCACCAGGTCTCCAGGTTCACCGTTTCCTTGACGAAGCGAACCGAGCCGTCGGCCATTGCCAGGTTCACCCCTCCCGGATGGAAACTGCTCGGGGGTTCCGTGCCCCAGAGGTCGAGCGACCAGGTGTTCGGCGGCGCGTTGGTGCATCGCCGGCTGTTGGGCGGGCCCACGTGGTTGTACAGGTTGTTGACGTATCCGGGATACGTGTACTGCCATCCCACCCCTCGGTCATTCCGAATCGACGCCGTTCCGGGAGGAAGCGCATCACACGTCCCGAGCAGCGCGATCACCGTCGCCACCGATCGGGTCCGGTTGTTGAAGTTCGAGGTAAAAACCCCTCGGGCCTCACCCTGGCCCATCCCCGTGGTCACACTGCCCGTCGTGCCGGTAATCCCCTCGCTCCACAGGGCCGTGTTGCTGGTCCCGTCTCGCATGGCCGCGAACCCAACGGGCCTCGCCGTGCTCAGCAGGTCGGTTTCCTCGGCCGGGTAGTCCCACGGCGAATGCTGGCTCGGAATGATCGTCCCACTGTAGCCGCCCAGCGCGAACGGACCACCCAGGTTCCCCAGGTAGTTCGTCACCGGCGTGGTCACTTCCGGACTGTCCGACGGGCACATGAACGACGCAATCGACGTGTTAAAGACCGTCGAATTCCCCAGCCAAAGGTTCGGCGCGGCCGTCGTGTTGCCCATCACCCCCAGCGAGGCGTTGTAGGCGTTAAACAAGGTGCCTTGCTCAATGTACTGAAGCACCCCGAGCAACGGCGCGGCCCCCCATCCCCAGCACCCATCCGCGCCAGGGCAGGGCCAGAGACTCCCGGACGGCACCGTGTTGTTCACATCATGATAATTGTGCGTTGCCAGTGCAATCTGCTTCAGATTGTTCGTGCACTGGGCGCGACGAGCCGCCTCTCGGGCCGACTGAACCGCCGGCAAGAGCAGGGCAATCAAGACGCCGATGATGGCAATCACCACCAGCAATTCAATGAGCGTAAAGGCGCGACGATTCCTTCTCATGCGAATTCCTCCGCGTGTCCATGAATGGTCTGGCAAATGGCGCAGCAGTCCCCGACCGATGCGTTTCCATCGGGCCCGGCGACCGAACAGCAGGCAGGACGTGTGGAGAGGATGGAGAGGAAAAAAACAGCGTTGTCCCGTTCGGTTACTGAACGGGAGGAGGGCCTGGCGGAGGCCCAGGAAGTCCAGACGACTCCCGGTAGGTGGGTGGCGTGATCGGCTCGCCGGGGCTGATCTCCTCGGCCGTCGCACCCTCGGGCACCGTGTATTCGCGAGCGGGCTCTGACTCCCCGCATCCCGTCCACCACGGCACCATCCCAAGTGCCCCAATCACCATCAAGGCTCGCGTCGCACGCTGGCGCATTCGTCTCGTCACTGAGGGTTCTTGAATTCCGGAACACTCCGCTCAGAACCAGATTCTGGGACAATCCGGCCTGATTCGACGCTTATAAAGGACAGACCCCGGAGCTGTCAAGAAACTTGTCAAAGAATTATTGATCAAATTTTATGAACAGATTTTCACTGACATTCCATCGCTCCAGCCGCTGACCCTCCCCGTGCGATCCCTCGCGCGTTGATCGGCCACCATCCTCCTGATACCCTTGGCCGAGCATTCCCCGATTCCCGGCTCCCCACCCCGGATCGCATCCATCGCCGAGGAATCGAATCTCCGAAGACTCTCCACGCTCCTCCCCCGATCGACCACGGGGTCGGCGTCCGATTGGAGGTTCCATGAGCACCCGCTTCCGTCCGCTCCGGCATCTGCTCCTCCTTGCGTTCACCCTCGCGCTCGTCGGCCCGACGGAGCTTCAGGCCCAGGATCGCCAGCGCTGGACCCCCGAGCAGGCGAACGCCTGGTACGATGACCTCCCCTGGCTCGTCGGCTGCAACTACAACCCGAGCACCGCCATCAACCAGCTCGAAATGTGGCAGGCCGACACCTTCGACCCCGAAACCATCGACCGCGAACTCGCCTGGGCCGAAGATCTCGGCTTCACCAGCATTCGCGTCTATCTGCATCACCTGCTCTGGGAACAGGACGCTGACGGCTTCCTCGGCCGCCTCGACCAGTTCCTCACGATTGCCGATCGCCACGGCATCGGCGTCATGTTCGTCCTCTTCGATAGCGTCTGGGACCCCCACCCGAAGCTCGGCCCCCAGCGCGATCCCGAGCCCGGCGTGCACAACTCCGGATGGGTCCAGTCCCCCGGCGCCGACGACCTGATGAATCCCGATCGCGAAGACTTGCTCAAGGCCTACACCGTCGGCGTCATCTCCCGCTTCAAGGACGACCCCCGCGTCCACGCCTGGGACCTCTGGAACGAGCCCGATAACACCAACGACAACTCCTACGGCCGCAACAAGCTCGACCGCGAGCCCGAAGGCAAGCGCGAGCGCACCCTCGAACTGCTCGAACGCTCCTTCACCTGGGCCCGCTCTGCCAATCCGAGCCAGCCGCTCACTTCCGGCGTCTGGATCGGCCAGTGGTCCGACCCCGACCGCCTTTCCCCCACCGAGCGCGTTCAGCTTGACCAGTCCGACGTCATCACCTTCCACACCTACGACCCGCTCGACCGCGCCCGGCAGTGCGTCGAGAACCTCCGCCGCTACGGCCGCCCCCTCCTCTGCACCGAGTTCATGGCCCGCCCCAACGGCAGCACCTTCGACCCCGTCCTCGGCTTCTTCAAAGATCAAGACGTCGGCGCCTACTGCTGGGGCTTCGTCGCCGGCCGCTCCAACACCATCTACCCCTGGGATTCCTGGCAAACCCCCTACGCCTCCGAGCCCCCCGTCTGGTTCCACGACATCTTCCACCCCGACGGCACCCCCTACCGCCCCGAGGAGGTCTCCTACATCCAGCGCCTCACCAGTCAGGCCGACTGAAGGAACGCTCCCCTCGGCCCGTCCGGTCTTCTCTTTCGGAGGCCCGATCGACCGCGAGCGCGGGCCGGGCGGCCCCGATTGCCCAGCTCAGGAAATCGGGCCCCCCCACGCTCGTGTCCCGGCCGGGGCAACCGGGTGTCAGGCCCTCCGTGCCGACCGTCGCCAGAGGACGACCGCGACGAACGGCAACCCGGAGAGCAGCAGGGTGATCGTGCCCGGTTCCGGGACAACCGTCGTGAGGACGGCGAACCCCTGGACGTTGTTCGTGGAGAGAAACTGCCCGTCGAACCCTTCTCCTTCGCGACCTCGAAGGAAGGTCCGCCGACCGTTCATGATCCAGAGATCTCCGCTCATATCATCGATATCGAAGAGCGAGGCGGAGACCGGTGGGGTGAAGGAACGATCGAGTTCCAGATCCTGTTTCGCTTCGAAGAACCCGATGGGGTCTGCGCCCGTGTTGGCGTTGCCCCAGAGGGAGATCTCGCCGTTGGCGTACGCGACGTCCTCCGCGTTCCTGTAGGGGAACACGTCCGGGACGGCGTAGAATCCGACGAAGGATCCCCCCACGGTGTACTCCTGCAGGTTGGCGGTGCCGGATTGCTTCGTGTAGATCAGCAGGTTCGACCCGATCGCCGTGAGCCTCGGGGCCGGGTCCAGCGCCCCGCCGTGGGCGAATGCGAAGGACGCGAGCCCCGAATTGGTGTCGATCTCCAGGATGTTCCGCCCGCCGTTGAGTCCGCCGAACCCGCCCGTGGCCACGAACACGCGAGAGCCCACGACCGCCATCGACAATCCGGGGCCGTAGACATCGTCGAACGTCAATTGAAGTTCATCGGTCATCTGGCCGTCGAACGAGTAGCGGCGGAGGAACCGGTTCGTCCCGTCGAATTCGTTCGTCAGGATTCCCCCCGCCGTAAGCAGCCCGGCGTCGGCCGCGGAACCGCCCAAAATCCACAGGATCGAGGCAAGGCCGAGGACTCGGAATCGAATCAGAAGATTGCTCATCAAATTTCTCGATCTGTTCTTGGTGACCTGGAAGCTGTGCCGCAGAGAACTCCATCCGGCGTTTTGCGGCCGAAGTGAAGCAGGGCGGGGCGCATTGACCTTGCCCCGCCCGCCCTTGACAGAAGACGCCTTGAGGGCGGCGAGGCGGCGCTACGGCGCCTCGATCCGGATTTTCCTGAAATACAACTGATAAATGCATCCGTCCGTGTTGTTGAAGGTCACGACGAGCATGTTGTCCTCCGGCTCGGGCTTGACCACGACCCCCTTGATCGGCTCGATCACCATCCTGCCGGCGGCGTTGATCGTGATCTTGCACGTGCCGAGATGCTCGTGCGGATCAACGGGCTCGCGATCCTGCTCCCAGAGTTCGAACGTCGTGCTGTAGCCCGCCGCCTTGTCTGTGAAGAGCGTCTGATTGATCTCGCGGGTCGTCGGGTGGCTGCTCCCGAAGCGGATGTAGTCCCCGTCGCCGTCCGGCTGGCCGCGACGATGCTCTCCATCGACCTTGAAGAAGATTTCATCGCTGTCCTCCTCCAGGTCGACGGCGACCCCCTTGGCCAGCATCACCTCGAACGTGTCTTCAGGCTGGGCCAACACGCTTGGAGCATCGAACAGGACGAACCCGGCCAGGGAAACGACCCAAAGGACGCGCCGCATCATGGTGAATCTCCGTGGGCTTGGGAGGCTTCCTGGGGGGAGACGCCGAGGTCTCCCTCCAGAGACTGAGCATTGAGCCGCGTGGGCACGGTCCCCGTCCGCCTGATCTCCGGCGTCGGAGTGCCCACGTGGGAGAGAGTCCCATCGGCCGGCATTCCTGAACCTTCGCGTCGAGATTTCTCGACATCGCAGCCCGATCGGCGCGAGATTCCGGTGGATCGCCCGGCGACTGGGCGCCAAAATGTTCGGTGGCGAAACGAGTTCCGATGGCATCGACGATCCGGGACAGCTCATGAGCCTTGCCAACACGCCGGGACGAGACGGAGAGGTCCGCCGGGCTGCCCCGGAGGGCAGGGCCGGTGTCATGGCGATCGAGGCCCATCGGCCGGCCCTGCTCGCCGAGGCGAGGAGGAACATGGGCAGGACCGTCCGCGTCAAGGAAGGGGCCTCGGACGTGGTGCAGGAGGCGATGATGGTCGCCGTCCGCCAGTTCAACCACTTCCAGGGAACGTCTCCGGAAGACCTCCTCGCCTGGCTCCGGAGCATCCTGGAACACCAGATCGCCCACGCCGTCCGCAAATTCCGGGGAACCGAGAAGCGCTCCGTGGATCGGGAGGTGCCGATCCATGCCGAACGGGATGGGGTGCGGGCGCTGGCGATCGACTCGCCGTCTCCCGGCACCAAGGCCGTGCGCCGGGACGAGGAGCGGGCGCTTCGGGAGGCGATCGGCCGGCTCGACGACCAGGACGCGCGCCTGGTGCTCTGGAGGCACATCGAGGAGTGCTCCTTCGAGGAACTCGGGCGTCGGCTCGGCTGCTCCAACGTCGCGGCCAGGAAGCGCTGGCTCCGGGCGATCCGCCGACTCCGCGGCGAACTGGCCGGGGAGGGGGTCGAGGGATGAGCCCCGATCCCCGGCCCCCGGATGACGCTCCCGACGGCCCGGCCGGCCCCGACGACGATCGGCTGGCCGATCGGCTCGCCCGGTTCGACGAGCGGCTCGCCTCAGGAAAAACCCCCACCGAGTCGGAACCGGAGCCGGACAACGACGCATCCCCGCCCCTCCTCGGAGAGATGGATGTGCTCCGCCTGATGGAACGCGTCTGGCCGAGGGGACGAGGATGGCCAGGGCTCGACGGGCATCCAGGACGGTTTGGCCGGTTCGAGATCGAGGGCGAGCTGGGCCGGGGAAGCTTCGGCGTCGTCTACCGGGCCGTCGACCCACGCGCCGGACGCCGGGTGGCCCTGAAGCTCCCCAGGCCGGAGTTCTTGCCCGACGAGGAGGTCCGCCGTCGCTTTTTCCGCGAGGCCCAGGCCGCGGCGATGCTCGACCATCCCAACATCGTCCCGTTGCTGGAGGTCGGCGAGGAGTCGTCGATCGTCTACCTCGTCTCTCCCTTCTGCGACGGGCCGACGCTGGCCGAATGGCTCGCCGATCGCCCCGGGCCGGTCGATCCCATCGAGGCGGCCAGGATCGCGTTGATGCTGGCCACGGGCGTGGCCCATGCTCACCGCCGGGGGGTGCTGCACCGCGACCTGAAGCCGAGCAACGTGCTGCTCCACCGGCTCGATCGCCCCGAGGCCGACGGCCTGCCGTTCGTCCCCCGCGTCCTGGACTTCGGACTGGCCAAGCTCCTTGACGAGCCGGGCGGCGGCAGCAATAGCCTCACCCCCCTCGGCTCGGCTCCCTATATGGCCCCCGAGCAGGCCGACCCGTCACTTGGCCGCATCGGCACACAGGCCGACGTCTATGGGCTCGGCGCGATCCTCTACGCCACCCTCTGCGGGCGTGCCCCGCACGCGGGCAGGAGTGCCCTTGAGACCCTGGTCAACGCCGCCCGGTCGAGGCCGACCCCGCCGGGCCGGCTCCGGCCCGACGTCCCGACGGCGCTGCAGGCCATCTGTCTGAGATCCCTCGCCCCCCGATCCGCCGACCGCTATCCCGACGCCGACGCCCTGGCCGACGACCTCCGCCAATGGCTCGACGGCTCCTCGCCGTCGGGTGTCCGCAACGGCGCGCTCCTCCGAAACGCCCGGAACCTGGCAAGGAGGCCGGCGGCGATTGTCTCGGTGGGATTGGCGATCACGGCCGGCACCATCGCCCTGCTGGCCGCTCGGGATCAACCGGAGGATCGACCGGGACCAGCCGAGGCCCGATCCGTCGCGGAGGTCGCCGCGAAGCCCGAGCCCCTGCCCGGGACCGCCCGCGACGAGGCCGCCCCGTCGACCGAGCCGGCCTGGTGGGCGTACGCCGACGATCTGGTCGCCGCCAGGAGGGCCCTCCGCCGGGGCAACGCCCGGGAGGCTCGCAAGGCGCTCGATCGTCACCGGCCCGAGCCCGGAACCTCCCCCGGCCCCGACTTCGTCTGGCGGCTGCTCGACGCCCAGACCAGGGGGCATCGGCCCCCGTTGCTGGGGCACCGAGAAGACGTCTATCACGTCCGCTTCAGCCCCGACGGCCGATGGCTCGCCTCGGCGGGTAAGGACGGGACCGTCCGCCTCTGGGACCCCGGGTCGGGAGCGTTGCTCCGGACGATCCAGGCCCACAACGACGAGGTCAACGGCGTCCGCTTCAGCCCCGACGGCCGCTCGATCGTCACCGCCAGCGACGACGGCACCGCCCGCGTCTTCGACCTCGACGCCGAGGGGAACGCCCCCCGCCTGGTCCTCGACGGGCACGACGACTGGGTCTTCGGCGCCGAGTTCTCCCCGGATGGCCGATCCCTTCTGACCCTCGACCGGGCCGGTGCGGTCCTGGCCTTCGATGCGGCCGACGGCCGGCCGCTGGGCCGCTGGCCGATCGGGCTCGACCAGTGCGAGGGGTTCGCCGTCTCGCCGGACGGCCGGGGGCTGGCCGTCGTCGGCTACGGTTCGATGCTCGACCTGTTCGACCTGAAGCCGGGGAGCGGCCGGGAATTCGCGCTGGCGAGGCGGCCGGGGTCCTCGGGCATCGTCCCGGCCGACAGCCGCGCGCAAAGCTATTTCGGGGCCGCCTTCGCGCCGGACGGCCGCACCCTGGCGGCCGCCGGCCGGGGGGGCATCGTCGACCTGTTCAACTCCGAGGCCGCCCGAGCGGTCGGGAGGCTCGTCGCCGTCGGAGGCTCGATCCAGTCGGTCGCCTTCAGCCCCGACGGCCGCACCCTGGCCGGGGCGACCGACGACCACGCGGTCTGGCTCTGGGACGTGGACCAACGCCGCTCGATCGCGGCCCTGGCCGGTCATACCAACCGGGTCTGGTGCGTCGCCTTCAGCCCCGACGGCCGCACCCTGGCCAGCGCCGGCCGAGACGGCTCCGTCCGGCTCTGGGACCCAGGCCGGCTCGGCCCCGTCGAGGGTCGCGTGTCGGTCGACTCCCCCTCCGGGATCGCCTTCGGGCCGGATGGGCGTTCGCTGTTGGTGCTGGGGCCGGATGGCCGGATCGAGGCGATCGACCCGCAATCGGGGGCCTCGCTGCCACGCCCAAAATCCCCTCCCGCCGGGGCCGGGGGCCTGGCGGCCCTCGCTCCCGACGGCCGGGTTTCGGCCACCCTCTCGGCCGACGGCACGCTGACCATCACCCCGACCGACGACCGACCGAACCGATCGATCCCCCTGGTTCCCGGCCCGGCCTGGAGGCTCGGATTCTCCCAGGACGGCCGATCGCTGGTCGCCTGGTCCGGAGGGGAGTCGGCCGCCCGGATCATCGAGGTCGCAACCGGGACCGAACTGGGCCGGGTCGATCCCGCTGCTCGCGGCCTGGACATCTCAGGCCTCTGGGCAGCAGCCGATGGGTCCTCGCTGCTGGTCTCGACCAGCTACGAACCGCACCGGCTGGAGGTCTCGGGGCCGGGGAGGGTCGACCCGGCCGGAGAGACGCACCCGGCCTGGATCGACGCCCTGGTCCCCTCGGCCGATGACCGGCACCTCATCGCCCTGGGCAAGTCGCCGACGGCAACCCTCTGGGACGCCCGGTCGCTCCGCCTGCTGGCAACGCTCTCCGGACACCGCGGCGCCGTCCTCTCGGCCGCCTTCAGCCCCGACGGCCGCACCCTGGCAACCGGTGGACTGGGCGGCGCCGTCTTGCTCTGGGACGTTGCCTCCCATCGAGAGCTGCTCCGCCTGGTCGAGCCCGGCGGACCGCCCGTCTCGCAGCTCTGCTTCTCGGCCGACGGCTCCGCCCTGGCCGCCTCCAGCCCGTCCGCCGAGGGCAACGCCTGGCTCCGGATCTGGCACGCGAAGGCGACCGTCTCGTCGAATTGACAGACACCAATTTGATCTCCTCAAGTCATCGGATCAGCCCCCGGCCCCCTCCGAACGGTTCGTGGTCCGAAGACCGGCCCTTGGAATGTTGCGGAGAGACGACCCCGGCGGTCGAGGGGTCGAGGATGCTCGGGAATCCGGTTCTGGCATGCCTCGCGCCACTGGATTAGCATGGAAGAGAGGCGTGGAGACGTTTGGTTCATTGGGCGTGCTCCGGGGGCGGCCGTCGAACGTCCGCCGACTTCTTCATGTGCCGCTCGGCTGGAGAGCGGCCATGATTGGATCTCATCCTGCGGCATCCGGCGCTCGGATGTTGCGGGATTGAGGGTCTTTGGAAGCGTGTCTCACCCTTGGGATCGATCGCGGCGGAGGGGAACAGCAGATGAGCCAGAACACTCAGGGCAGAGACTTCCCAACCGAAAAGACCAACGCGTTGGCCAGGAACGTGGAGACCTTCACCGTGCTCCAGCAGAGCCTGGAAGCTCAGGACGCGCAGGCCAGCGCCGCCGAAGATGTCCTCAACAGCACGGAGCCCAGGCCAGAGAGCTACCAGCAAGCCCTGAAGACCCTGGAAGCCATCCTGGAAGGAGCCTCTCCCGACGACGCCGAGGCCCTGAAGGCCGCCCTCGCCCGCTGGCAGACCTTCGAAACCCGCTTGCCGATCAGCCCCGACGACGAGCTGGTCGATGACTGGCGAAGCGCCGTCTACCCGTACAAGAACCGCCTCTCTCGCAAAAGCTACGAGCGCCAGAAGTACCAGCTGCAGGTCGAGCTGCTCAAGCTCCAGGCCTGGGTGAAGGAGACCGGCCAGCGCATCGTCATCTTCTTCGAGGGCCGCGATGCCGCCGGCAAGGGTGGCACCATCAAGCGGTTCATGGAGCACCTGAACCCCCGCGGCGCTCGCGTGGTCGCCCTGGAGAAGCCGACCTCCGAGGAACAAGGCCAGTGGTACTTCCAGCGCTACCTCAAGCACATGCCCACCCACGGCGAGATCGTGCTGTTTGACCGCTCCTGGTACAACCGCGCCGGGGTCGAGCGGGTGATGGGCTTCTGCTCCAACGAAGACTACGCCGCCTTCATGCACCAGGCCCCGGAGATCGAACGCCACCTGGTCAACAGCGGCATTCATCTGATCAAGTTCTGGTTCTCGGTCAGCCGCAAGGAGCAGCGCCGCCGCTTCCGAGAGCGTGAGATCCACCCCCTCAAACAGTGGAAGCTCAGCCCCATCGACCAGGCCTCACTGGACAAGTGGGACGACTACACGACGGCCAAGGAGGCAATGTTCTTCCACACCGACCATTCCGAATGCCCCTGGATCGTCGTCAAGTCCGACTGCAAGAAGCGCGCCCGGCTCAACGCCATGCGATACGTCCTGCGCTCGCTCGATTACAGCGGCAAGGACTCGAGCAAGGTCGGCCAGACCGACCCCCTCATCGTCGGCCGCGCCAGCTTCACCGGCAACATGGGGTAGTTTCACCGCATGGAATCGAATCGTGCAGGGCCCCGGGGTCGCCGGGATCGCGCCACCCCCAGACGGGTAGGCATCGGCCCCGGCAACGGTTCGAAACCCTTGTCCTTCACATGCCCCTCTCGTACCATGGAGAATGGTATCACCCTGTGGTACCATTGCCTGGCAGGCGTGGGGGACCCATGGCCCGATTGAGCCGCAAGCACCGGACGACCCGCGACGCGGTCTTCGAAACACCAACGCGAGGCGACCTTTCCTGGCGAGCCATCGAGGCCCTGCTCGGTGCCCTGGGAGCCGAGATCACCGAGGGCCGAGGCTCCCGCGTCCGGGTCCATCTCAACGGCGTCCGAGCCGTCTTCCACCGTCCTCACCCGGAGAAAGAGGCCAGCAAGGGAACCGTCGAAGCCGTTCGTGAATTCCTGATTCGGGCCGAGGAATCCTCATGATCACCTATAAGGGCTATCTGGGTCGGATGGAGGTCGATACCGAGGCCCGGCGCATCCACGGCCGGGTCGTCGGCCTCCGCGACGTCATCACCTTCGAAGGCTCCACCGTCGACGACGCCGAGCAGGCCTTCCGCGACTCGATCGACGACTACCTCGAATTCTGCCGATCGCGCGGCGAGCTCCCCGAGCGCCCCTACTCCGGCAACTTCCAGGTCCGCCTCGGCCCCGACCTCCACCGCCAACTCGCCCTCCTCGCCGAGTCCCAGTCCCTCAGCCTCAACGAGCTCATCCGCCACCTCGCCCACCAGGCCCTCGCCCACTCCGAGTGAACGTGACCGCCCGCGTCTCCCCCGTCGGCTTGCCGTCGGGACGACCCTCGACGCCGAGTCCCGCGCCGATCCCCTTCGGCAGCCCGGCGACGGCGGCGTCCGGTGAACTTGAAGCGGTCGCCGTTCGCCGGGCTGGACTCGCTGACGACGCGTCCGAAGCCGTCGTAGGCGACGTGGTTGATCACGGTGCCGGAGGTGCTGGCCAGGTCGCGCAGCGAGCCGAGGCGGTCGGTCAGGTACCAGGCGGTGGTGCCGGCGGCGGAGGTGCGGGCCAGGAGCATGTCCACGGCCGGCCCGTGCAGGTAGCGGGTTTGCAGCGTGCCGGAGCCGTCGAAGTCGGCGTAGGCGTGCACGCCGTCGTAGGCCGTCCAGGGCGTCGCGGGGGCGGGCCCTGCTCAGGCTGAGGCCGCAGGTGGGGAAGAGGTGAGCTTTGATCTACGACAAATGTCGATATTCGGAATGTCCCCGTTTTCGGCTCCCGATCGAGCAGGCCTTCGCCAAGCTCAAGGCCCTGCTACGCAAGGCCGGGGAGCGGATAGTCGGGCGGCTGTGGCGGCGGATCGGTCGGTTAGTTGGCGAGTTCGACTTGCGAGAATGTCGGAACTTCTTCACGCATTGCGGCTACGCCGCTACACCAACATGAACATCGCTCTAATGGCCTTCGAGTAATTCTTCGATGAACCTAAGCCGTGCTGAAATGGCGGGGGCATCGCTGTCCGACAATGACAACCTTTCCCTTTGTTGTTGGAGCAGCGGAATGGCTTCTTCCATCTTGCCAATACAATGCAGTCCGATCCCACGGAACATAGGGTTTCTCAACACTGGGACGATGTCATCAATCGAACGGAATTGATCGAGGTAGGGTATCGCCCGTTCTTCCAGTGCCGGTCGCACGCTCGACTCAAATCGACGGCGCAAATTATCCTCGGTTTTGCAGTTGAACTTTTCCTGATCGAGACCAATGCCTCGTTCACTCAAGTACGAAAAGCTGTCTGTCGGAACCCCCACGTCATCGGGAAATTGCTCTTTGAACAACGGGTCAAGCAATGGAGATGCCGGAAACACTTTCACGTCAAACCACGTCCCACAAATCCCCAAGTCAGGAAGTACGAAATGAAACACTTCATCAGAATGCTGACGGTAAAACGTGCAGAATCGTGATTCCTCACAACTGAATCCGTAAGCCGACAATACATCTGCGAAGAGTTGTCGTGCTACTTTGTCAAACTGTTTGGGCGTCATCGCTGTCTAAATATCTCCTGCGCTGGTGCGCCAAATCGTGTTCCAAACTGCGTCTGTCGTGAAGGAGAAATCGGTCGCAGGATACCCCCGTGCGTCTTCAGGTCAAGAATCTCAAGCACAGAAGCATCGTCAAGATTTCGGATGACGGCATCAGCACCAATCGAACCTCTAGCACGTCTACCAACTACGACACCAGCGGCATCACGAAACTCTTCTGTTGCTACTCTGAACGAACTGCCTTGATCGATCAGGCGACGATTCAAGCGGTCGTTGAGTCGCTCAAAGGTAAGGTGAGATTGTGTGCCAAACGAGCGAGGATTACCAGATATGCGGCCCCTCGCGGGTGGCCCCGGTTGCTCGTCAACCGGGGTGGCGCAGCCGCAAGAGGCGTCGGGATGCTTCTCCGTGACCTCTCGTCGCTTCGCGACCCCGGTTGGCGAAGCAACCGGGGCCACCCGCGCGGCCGCCTCATTCTGGCCCCTCCTGATCGGATGATCAAGACGCCGACCGACCCCTCCCCCCGCCTGATATCTTCCGCCGTCCCGGAGGAAATGTGACTGCCGCCCCCGCATTTCACGATCTTATCAGGGAAGGGGCCTTCGTCGCCTTTTGCGCTCCCCTCGCCCTGCTCCCGCGCCGGGATCGGATCGAGCCGGGCCGTAGGGCCCCCCTTCGCGTCCGCCCGTTCTTTGAAAATCCGCAAGACAGAGCCCCGCCCCACCTCCCCATCGAGCCGCCCCAAGTCTTATGCTTGCAGACATGGGCGACGGGCGGCATGACTGCTTGCTTCGGGTGTCCCAGACAACGCATCGCGTTGTCTGGGTGCCGCAGGCACACGAGGCGTCTCCCCCCGCCCCGCATCCCCATCACGCCGTCGGTCCCACGATCGCCTCGTGCGGCTTCGCCGCCTGGACACCGCCGACCGGCCGTGTCCAGCCATCCCAAACGTCTCACCCCATGGTGGAGCGCACCAGGCGGCGCACCCGAGGCGCACCTTCGCCTCGCAGACCGCCCCGGATCCCGGGCGCGAAACGAAGCCATTCCGAGGGCGTCCATTCCCGAAACGAAGCCCCGATTGAGCCGCGAGTCCTTCCTTGAAAAGACGTTGCGTCAATCCTCCTCGGCGCACCAGGCCCATCCTGCCAGGCGCACCGAGGCTCCCCCCGGCCAGTCGACCCGATCTTCCAAGCCTGACGAAACGAACCCATCCGACCGTTGGGCGCCCCGTCCAGGCCGGGCAACCACGCCCGACGAAACGAACCCATTCCCCCGCCGGGCCCTGCGTCCGAACGCCGCGGCCGAGCGTGACGAAACGAACCCATTTCCCCGGCCGACGTCCCGAAACGAACCCTCGAATTCGTCGGTTCTGGCTGTATCGCCACGACTTACGACGAACGCCCGGGGCGCACCGCCTGGACGCAGGGAGCGCACCGGGCGTCGATCAGGACGGTCGGAGAGACACCGGCGAGGGGCGAGGGGGCGGATCGCGGTCAGGAGGATTCCGGCCCCGGCCAGGTCCAGTCGCGGACCGCATCGAGCTGGTTGTGGCGGGTCATGTCGAACTGGAGTGGGGTGACGGTGATGTTCCCGTCGGCCAGGGCGATCACGTCGCTGGCCTCCCCTTCGAGGCGGAAGGGGGGGGAATAGGTCATCCAGTAGTAAGTGCGGCCCCTCGGGTCGCGGCGGCGCTCGAACCCTTCGCCGTGGCGGCCGACCCCCATCGGCACCACCTTGATCCCCTTCGGCTCCCCTCGGTTGTGCGACGGGATGTTCACGTTGAACAACGACCCGGCCGGGGGGTTGTTGCTCAGGATCGTCTCGATCACCCGCCTCGCGTGGCGGGCGGCATAGGGGAAGTCGAAGTGCTCACTGTATTCGAGCGAGACGGCAACACTGGTGATCTCGAAGAAGGCCCCCTCGATCGCCGCGGCCACCGTGCCCGAGTACAGGACGTTGATCCCCGCGTTCGCCCCGTGGTTGATCCCCGAGACGATCAGGTCCGGCGGCCGATCCATCAGCTCGTAAATCGCCAGCTTCACGCAGTCGGCCGGGCTCCCCTCGACGGCCAGCCCAAGCTGAGAGCCGTCCACGTCGTCGATCGACGAGACGATCAACGGGTCGAGCAAGGTGATCGCGTGGCCGACGCCGCTCTGTTCCAGAGCCGGGGCGATCACCGTCACCTCGCCGAGCTTCGTCAGTTCCTTGTGCAAGGCCCGCAGGCCGGCGGCATACACCCCGTCGTCGTTCGTCAGCAAGATGCGCACGGTCAAACCACCCGGGTCGGGAGACGCTCGAAACGGCGGGGCAAGGGGGCCAACTGCGGGGCGTTCGGATTCCCGTTCCGAACCCTTTGCTTCGATTCGCCTCGTTCCTGGTGTTGGATCGTACCGGCCGCCGCCGACCGTCGTCAATCGTCCCCGATCGATTCGGCCGGCCCACTCCCCCCTTGGCACGGCCACCCGCCCGCGGGCACGATCGAGGAGCCATTCGCGCCTCACGTCCTGATCCCCAAGGCGCATCGTCCCGGGGGAGCATCGCCTCATGGCCGATCCGACGCCGATTGCCTCCCCAACGACCCCCGGCCAGGGACCGCCCCGGACCTTCCGCCTCCGGTCGGTGATGCTCGCCATTGCCGTCATCGCCGCCTGCCTGGCGCTCTCCCGGGACGATCCCGTGCGGGGGGCCTTGATCGCCCTGCTCCTGGGATCGACCGCGGCACTCCATGCGTGGCTCATCAGGCTGGCCGAACGCGACAAAGGCCAGCGCCCCGGCCCGGCCGGGGGGGCGTTCTTCCTCTGCCTCGCCTTGATGACCTGAATCCTCGTTCTCCCGGCCCTCTGGCTCGTCCTCTGGCTCATGACAGACATCCTTGGCGGAATCCTAATACCATCTTATACTCGAACGTTTTCATGAGACCCGATCCCCGCAAATGCTCCTCCAAACGGGACCAGGCCGATGACTGACGACCGCCCGACCGATGCCGCCACCTGGCCCGAGCCGCCAAGCTGCCCAAGCTGCAAGACGGCCAACCTGCTCGGCGCCTCGAACTGCTGGCTCTGCGGGGCCGATCTGCCCGCGACGGCGACGACCGCCCCGGTCGAACCGAAGGTCGAGCCCCCCTCGGAGATCGGCCCGCAATCGCCCCGGGGGACGTGGCTCCGGCCCCGGATCTCGCTGGCGACGACGATGATCGGCGTGGCCGTGGTGGCGGTCTTCCTGGCGGTCGGGCAGGGCAGGGCGGGGATGGTCGTCGGCCTGGCCCTGATCGTCGGGCCGTCGGTCGGCTACCTGATCGCCCGGGTGCTCCGGGTCAATCGGGGAGACGACGAGCCCACCCCCCTCGAACGCACCTTCGGCGAGATCGCGGCCACGATCCTCGCGATCACCGTCGCCGCCGCCATCCTGGCCGCCGTCGTCCTGTTCGCCCTGCAACTGCTCCGCGCCCTGGCCAAGGCCCTCTGAACCTCCCTTGCGAAATCGCCCCGAGCCGAACCCATGCGCTTGACATCCCCGATCGGATCGCGGTACGATCGCAAACCTCTGAGACTGAGTCTCACTCTCGCCCACCTGCGACCGACCCACCCCACGACTGATCGAGAGCCCCTTGCCGTGCCCGCCGTCGCAACCGACCGGCCCGATCCCTCTCGGGGATCGCGGCCCTTGATCTTCGTGCTGGCGATCCTTGCCCTGCCGGCAATCCTGCCGGGGCAGGCCCGATCGCAAGCCAGGCCCGACCGCCCGCCCCCCCGAGCGATGGAAGACCCCGAGGCCCGTCGGGCCCGGATCGCCATGCTTCGGGACATCTACGCCGGGCCTCCGTCCGACTGGCCGGCGCCTCTCGTGGACGAGGGGGTGGAGTGGGTCGAGCTGGGCCTCTTGCCCGAGCCGCCGCACCCGCCTGAGAACCCGTACTCCGATGCCAAGGCCGAGTTGGGGAAGATGCTCTTCTTCGACCCGAGGCTCTCCGGATCGGGGCAGATCGCCTGCGCCTCGTGCCACGACCCGGACCTCGGCTGGGCCGACGGCCGGACCACCTCGTTCGGCCACAATCGAGCGCTGCTCAAGCGCAACGCCCCGACCGTCCAGAACACGGCCTTCTTCCCGTTCCTCTTCTGGGACGGCCGCGCCGGCTCGCTGGAGGAGCAGGCCGAGGCCGTCTTGCGAAACCCGCAGGAAATGCACTCCGATGAGGCGATCATCGCCCGGCTGGTCGAGATCCCCGAATATCAAGCCGCCTTTGCCGACGCGTTCGACTCCGAAGGGATCACCCTCGAACGGGCAGCCCAGGCGATTGCCACGTATGAGCGCACTCTGGTCGGTGGCCGGAGCCGGTTCGACGCCTTTCTGAAAGGGAACCGCGAGGCCCTCTCCGACGCCGCCATCTCCGGGCTCGACCTGTTCCGCCGCGAGGCCCGGTGCCTGAACTGCCACCACGGACCGAATCTCAGCGACGGCCGGTTCCACGACCTCGGCCTGAGCTACTACGGCCGATTGTTTGAGGACCTCGGCCGCTACCGAGTCACCGAGGCCCCCGAGGACGTCGGACGCTTCCGCACGCCGAGCCTGCGGAACATCGCATCGACCAGCCCTTACATGCACAACGGCCTGTTCGAGCTGGACGGTGTCCTCCGCATGTACGACGCCGGCATGGCCACCCTTCGGCCTCGGGAGGATCAGAAGGACGACCCGCTCTTTCCGACGAAGTCTCCCTTGCTCAAACCGCTCGGCCTGAACGCCCAGGACCGCGACGACCTGCGGGCCTTCCTCGAATCCCTGACCGAGCCGAAAACCCGGGTCCGACCACCGACCTTGCCCGGCCTGCACGATCACTCGCCCGCGTCCTGACACGCCCACCCCGGCAACGCTTCCGCGAAGGTCCCTCGCGAGCGTTTGCCCGATCACCATCCCTTGATCCTTCGTCCCGCCGGAGTTTCATCCATGCCCGCGGCCCATCGCCGAGGTTTCACGCTCATCGAGCTTCTGGTCGTCATTGCCATCATCGGCGTCCTGATCGCCCTCTTGCTGCCGGCCGTTCAGGCCGCCCGAGAAGCCGCCCGACGCGCCCAGTGTGCCAACAACCTGCGGCAACTGGGTCTGGCGGCCCACAACTTCTACACCGCCTTCGACTCCTTCCCGACCAACGAAAACAGCCCAATCCGCTACTGGGGAGCCCAGCTCCTCCCTTACTTCGAGCAAGGCAACCTGTTCGACGCCTACAACCACGAGGATCACTTCCGGGTGATGGCCAACAGCACGGCCGTGCAGTTCCCGCTGTCGGTCTTCCTCTGCCCGAGCACTCCTGAGTCTCCGTTGATGAATCCGTTCTTTCCGGCGACCATCCCGGCCGACCTGCGCGACTCGGTCGAGCGCTGGCCGGCCGCCGCGGCCGACTATGCCGCCGGGGCCGGAATCAACTCGAACCTCTGGGCCCCTCCGGCGGTCTTGCCCGGCCCGAGGCCGAACACCGACGGCGTCTTCCAGGGCAATTCCAACAGCGGGCGCCGCAAGATCCAGGAGATCCGCGACGGCACCTCGAACACGGCCATGTTCCTCGAAAGCGCGGGCCGACCGCTCATGTATCGCGGCCGACAGCCTGTCCCGAACGCCGGCACGTCGGCCGCCACCAGCGTCCTGATCTGCGGCTGGGCCGAGGGGAACGTCTTCGTTGCCTGGGGCTACAACGGCTCAGGAGCCGGCAAGGGCTCGTGCATGGTCAACTGCTCGAACCGCTTCGCCGTCTACAGCTTCCACCCGGGAGGCGCCCACCTGGGCATGGCCGACGGCTCGGTCCGCTTCGTCAAGGAGACGATCGACGCCGCCACCTTCGCCGCGTTGATGACCCGAGCCGGCGGCGAGATCATCTCGGCCGACAAGCTCTGATCGCTCCGCTCACCGCCATCGGGGAACACCAGGTCCGGGGAGGATCAAGCCGGCATCTTATGTCGGCTTGACCCCCGGCTTGCGGGTGAGTGGATCGGGCCGCGATCGGGTTTCGGCCCCGGTCAGTACTTCGGCACCAGGGCGGCCCGCTTGTTGTAGTCGGGGTGGACGCTCCACTCCGACCAGTCGCAGCCGAGGCCGCGGTTGAGGGTCAGTTGCGCCAGGTCGGCCCAGGGGGTGTCGGGATGGCGTTCGATCACCTCGTTGAGCAGTTGGGTCGCCTCGGCGTAGCGCTTCTCGGTTTCCTCAGTCGGGGCCTTTTTCTTGCCGGAGTGGTTGATGACCCAGTCGGTTCGGCGCTGGTTGGGGATGGGCGGGTTCTTGGGCTTGAGCTTCCCCTGATTGGCCAGGCTCACCATTTCGGCCAGGCAGGCCCGGTATTCGTAGGCCTTGATCTGGAAGGCGACGACCTGGGCGAGCATCAGGTCGTAGTTGGCCTGCCAGCGGCGGTTGACCTCCTTATCGCGGGCCGGCTCCATGGCGCGGAGTCGGGTCTCGATCTCCCGCAGGGCACGGAGCTGAATCTCGACCTTGGGCAGTTCCTGGGCGATCTTCTGGCCCAGCTCAGGCGGGTTGACCGGGAAGTGCCGCTCGAAGCCGAAGTCCTTCTGGGTGAGCTGGATGATCTCGTTCATCGTCCGCCGCAGATCGCTCTGGGCGACCCGAGAGGCGTAGTCGGCCCGGGGGCTGTAGTCGGGCGAGTATTCCTTGAGGGTCTCGAAGGGGTAGGCCTTCTCACCGCCCGGCCGGTTGCGCAGCTCTTCCTCGTTGGGCAAGAGGAAGAAGATGCCGCCGGTATCCTTGACCAGGCGGGCCAGCTCATAAGGGGCGAAGCCGGAGGGCTGCTCGTCGTGGCGGTCTTTCCAGAGGCCGTCCCACTGGAGCATCTCCAGGCCGGCAGTTTCGGGTCCTCGGGCGATCGTCGGCCAGTAGATGTCGCCGGTCACCGGGTCCTGGTAGCGGAGCCGAACCGTGTCGTAGCCGAACATCGACTGGCGGCCGAGCACGTAGGCCGTCACCCCTCGGTTGACCATCGCCAGCCGAGCCTGTTCGACCAGATCGCCGTCGTCTCCCGACTCGTCGGTAATCAGGACCATCAGAACCTTGCGATCCTTTTCGATGATCCGGCTGTATCGGGCCAGTGCCTCAAACCCGGCCTTCATCGTCCGCTCGACGCCCGACTCGTCGACCCGAAGGCCGTCGATGGCCTGACGGATGTCCTCCAGGTCGGCCCGGGGGCGGGAGTCCTCGTAATGGATCGTCTCGCCGAAGCCGATGATGGCGTGCTCCAGGTCGCCGGCCTCTCGCCGATCGCTGGGAACCTGGATGCGCAGCTCGCTGATGACCCGGTCGAACTTGTCTCGGATCATCCGCTGGTCGTCCTTCATGCTGCCCGACTCGTCGAACATCCAGAGGACGGTGACGCGGCTGGTGGCCAGGTGGGCCAGAATCTCCCGGGCGAGCTGGTCGAGCGCCTCGCCGTAGCCGTCGGTCGGGCGGCCGGTCTCGCCGCTGATCCGCCGGCCGCCGCTGAGGTCGCGGTTGAGGGTGCCGGTGGACGGAATGAGCGAGGTGCTGGGCGTCGGCACGGCGATGTCGATCATGCCGGCGAGGCTCCTGGTTTCGCTGACCTCGGCCGTGGCCGTCCGGATGGCCGGGGTGGCCGAGGGAGCGCCGGGGGCGAGCATGCTCGTCGGGTCTCCCACGGCCAGCTCGCGCTCGTCGGCCGAGGGTTCGGCGTAGAGGGCGGTCAGATCCTCCTCGGCCCGGCTCGTATCCTCGGTGCCGGCGTCGATCGAGCCGGCAAGCGGTTCGATCTGGCCCCCGACGGCCATCAAACCGAGGGCCACGAGCACCGCGATGTGGACCATCAGCGAGACGCCCCAGCTGGGCGCGTCCCACTTCCAGACCGGGGCTCTCCGTCTCGTCCGAGGTTTCCGGGCCGGCTTGGCGGGCTTGGCCTCCTTGGGGGCCGCGTCGCTCGGTTCCGGCGAAGGGGTCGAGGCGTCGGGGATCGGGGGCCGATTGCCGGCCGATCGAGCGGGCGACTCGGTGGTGGCAATGGCCTCGACCGCGCCGGGAGCAGTGGAGACCGGCGTATCGGAGGTGCCAAGCAGGTCGGCGTCGGAGCGGGAGATCTGGGTGCTCATGCGGTCCTCCCGGGGCGGTGACCTTGCGGTCGGTTCGAATCGGCGTCCGCGGCTGCGGTCAGACGACCGATGCGAGGCGGATTCGAACCTGCTCCAGGCCGCTTCGGGACCTGGAGCACAAGGCGGAATCTCGATCTCGGGGGGTCATTCCTCATCGATTCGATCACCCCCCGGCCGCGACGTGAGCCGGGGAGCTGGGTCCTCGAATCGGAAGCAGACGAACGTCGAGGATCGTGCGACAACGGACGGGATCGAACAGTTGAGACTCGGGGATCGGGTTCGAGGCGAATCGGCGGTCAGGGCTTCAGGGTCACTCACTCATCCCGAGGGATGGATCAAAAGCTTAACGGGCCAGGGGGCTTCTTACAACTTGGGCACGGGAGCGGCCGGGCCGTTGGCGTTGGGTTGGTTCTTCTTGCGGGCCGCGCCGCCGTTGTCGGAGGGGGGAGGCGGAGGGGGCACGTAGGTCTCGACCCACTTGAAGCCGAACGGGTCGCGCAGCTCGCGCTGGGCGAGGACGGCCCAGGGGGTGCCGCGATGCTCGGTCATGACCCGTTCGAGCAGTTCTCGGGCCTCCTCTCCGGCTCGTTGCGCCGAGGGGCTGTAGTGAATCTCGGAATCCGGCTCCAATCGCCAGGCGTTGGACTTCTCGTTGTCAAAGGGCCGAGGGTTGACCTTCATCTGGGCGCAGGCCCAATCGTATTCGTAGCAGCGGATCTTGACGGCCAGGAGGCGAGCCCTCATCAGATCATAGTGCGCTTGCCAGCGTCGAGAGGTTTCGCGGTCGCGGTACGAGGCGGCCGACTGGATCGGGCCGAGCGCTTCCTCGACAGTGTACATCACGCGGGCGGCGATGGTCTGGTTGCGTTCCATCGCTTCCTTGAACTGCGGGGTGCCGGCGGTCGGGAAGACCAGGGAGGGCTGGCCCGGCAGGTTTTGCTGGGTGATCTGGGCCGCGGCCAGGACGGCCGACCGCAAGGGGCTGCGAGAGGCGGCCGCGCGGTACTGGCCGGCGCTGACCCAGTCGGGCCGGTATTCCCGCATCCCGCTGGGGTCGAAGGTCGGCCGGCTGCTGCCCATCCGGGTGACGAAGTAGATGCCGCCGGTCGTCGCGGCCAGTCGGCTCAGGGCGTGCGGGCCGAAGCCGGCGTCGAGTTCCGTGTGCTGCGGGCCTTGATACCAGAAGGGCAGGCGGATCTGTTCCAGGGCGACACTCTCGGGCCCCTGGCGAACCGGCAGGCGACGGTAAAACTGGCCGGTCTTCGGGTCGGTGTAGTCCATGTAGCCTTCGGCCCGGCCGAACAGAGCCGAGTTGCCGAGGACATAGACGGGCATGTCCGATTTCTTCGCCGCGGCGATGGCCGGTTCGAGCTTCTCCTCGTCGTCTCCCACCTCATCGGTGACGAGGATCGCCATTGTCCGGTACGGTTCCTTGTCCTTCTTGAACGATCCCCAGCGGCGGGCGACGTCAAGCACGGTCTGGAACGTCGTCTCCTCGCCCGTTTCGTCGAGCGGGACGCCCTGGATGGCCGAGATGATCGCGGCCGTGTCGTCGGTCGGTTCCTCGGTCATCGTCTTGCGACCCGATCCGAAGGCGACGACCATCGTCAGCAGCCCTCCTTCGTGAGCCAACGAGCCTTCGGGCCTGGCCAGCACGTTCTCATAGACCTTGCCGATGTGTTCGGCCAGCCGCTCGCGTTCGGCGTGCAGGCTGCCCGAGGCGTCGAACATCCAGACGACCAGCACACGCCCCTTGTCGAGCTGGCGAAGGATTTCCAGGGCAAGGCGATCGACCGCCCCCTCGACGCCATCGACATGCTCGGCCCCGTCTCCTCGGAGTTCCACGCGGGTGCTCAGCGTGGTGGCCGAGGGCAAGAGCATCGACGGGGCGACCGAAAGCGGGTCGATCTGAAGCTCGGGATCGGGCTCGGCGATGTCCTCGACAATCCGAGGAGAAAAGCGAGGGGCAGTCTTCGCCAGGACCGGGTCGAGCGTCGCCTCCAGATCGGTTTCGAGCAGTTCGGTGGCGTCGAGCCGTTCGAGATCGGGCAGGGCCGTATCGACGATTGACGCCTCGATCGACCGCGCGACCTCGCGGCCCATCAGGACACCAGCGACCGTCAACATGCCGAGGATCGCCAGATGAACCAGGAGGCTGACGCCATACGCCGTGGCCACGATCGACGACCGGGCCTCGCGCAGGTGGGCCCATTGCTCGGCCACCCACTGCCGCATCCTGCTCGCCAGACCTCTCATCAAGGCTCCTCCCTCCGTCCTCGCGTCGGATGCGTTGGAGACCCTTTTTCTCACGTCACTTGATTTGAATTCGATCAAGGAGATGAGCTGGTTCGATCCATTCTACGACACCATGCATGATCGAGGCAACGCGTCACCCCGTCGCGTGCCTCGGTTTGCCGACCGGCGTTCCGAAGGGGCGTCGCGGCCCAATGAACTTTACGGCACCGTCTGCCCGGCGTGACATCCTTTCGCAAGGCGAGCGGGTGGGCCGTTGCCGTTTGGAATCCGGGCCTTGGTCTCCTCCAAGGCGTGAGGATCGCCCGGTGCTTTTGCGCTGCGACCCTCTTCCCGTTGTTGGTATCATCGAACCGAACGGAGGTGCCCCATGCCGATTCACGACTGGACCCGTGTCGAAGCCGGGGTCTTCCACGATTTCCACCACGCCTGGATTGAGGAGATCAAGCGTATTCTGAATGCCAGGGTGCTGCCGCCGGATTACTACGCGATGGCCGAGCAGGTGACCGGCGGGTTCGGCCCCGATGTCTTGACGCTCCAGGGTGCTGCGCCGGACGACGAGCCCGACGGCTCGAACGGCTCGAACGGCTCGAACGGCTCGAACGGCTCCTGGTCGCCCCTCGGTCCGAATCCGGGGGCGGGGGGCCTTGCCCTGGCCGAGCCGAAGCTTGCTCCGTCGGCCGAGACCGACATGGAGTTTTACCGGCGCAAGGCGGCGAGCGTCACGGTCCGGCACGTCAGCGATGATCGGGTGGTGGCGATTGTCGAGGTCGTCTCGCCCGGCAACAAGCACAGCCAGATGGCAATCGAGCAGTTCGTCCGCAAGGCGGCCTTCCTGCTCGACCAGAAGATCCACCTGATGATCCTCGACCTGCTGCCGCCCGGCCCCCGCGACCCGAACGGTATCCACGCCCTGATCTGGGAAGCGATCGACGGCCGTCCGCTCCCGAAGCAGGAGCGCCCCTTGACGCTCGCCAGCTACGAGACGGACGAGACGATCCGTGCCTTCGTCGTGCCGGCCGCCGTGGGCGATCGCCTGACCGACATGCCCCTGTTCCTCTTGCCTCGGGGATGCGTCGAAGTCCCCCTGGAAGCAACGTACCAGGCGGCCTTTGACGTCTTCCCGAGGCGATGGAAGCCCCGGCTCGAAGGGTGAGCGTCAAGGGCCAAACAGACCACCGGCGCGCAGACGCATCACTGGAAGGCCGGCATCACCGCGAGCAAGGTGGCGAACGTCAGTGCGGTCTGGATCAGGCCGACCAGCCAGAATCGCCATTCCGGCCAATGCTCCCGACGCACCGCGAGGATGACCAGCACCGGAAACCCGAACAGGGCGAACAGGTACGTCGGGGCCACAATGCCTTCGACCCATTCGGCAATCGCCTTGGGCAAGAGGCCCCGGCAGAGGACCCCGGCGAGGGAAACCCAGGCCAGTTGCGCGGCAATCAGCAAGCGTAATCGCATGGTCAGGGCTCCATGCGAGCGGTTTCCCGTTGCGTGTCGAGGTGGTCGGCCCCCCTCACCCGGCCTGCGGCCACCCTCTCCCCCGCGAGCGGGGAGAGGGGTCCGCGGCACGGTCAATCCGCCATGTGAGGCGGACGCCGCGCCAGCCGACCTGCGCGCTAGCCGACCTGGATGACCCGGTGGTTGATCGACCGACGACGGCCGAGCGGCGATCGGTAGTCGAAATAGCCGAGCCCGAGGTTGCCGGCCAGGGCGATGTGTTGCGGCTGGCGGATGTCGAAGCCTTCGCGCTGGAACGGGTCGGCCGCGAGCTTGCCAACGGCGCCGACGCCGGGCACGCCCATCTCGGCCCGCTTGGCGTCGATGATGTCCCATTCCACGTGGTCGATCGCCACCGGGTCGGTGCCGACGAGCAGGGCGTTGTAATCCCAGGCCCAGTCGGCGTTGTTGCCGAACGGCCCGCCTTGCCAGATGCCTCGGATGCCGTCCATGATCTGCAAGACGCACTTGGCCCGGATGATCGGGTGCTGGACGATCGACGGGATGAACGTGTTCGTGGCGTTGGCCGCCGGGGTCGAGTGCGACCGCTCGACGTTGTTGACCAGGCCGTGGCTCATGTTCTTCAGGCAGCCGGTCACGCCCGAGGCGCCGTGGTCTTTCAGGCAAGGCAGGCTGATGATCTTGTTCAGGCGCTTGGTGACGAGCAGGCCGAGGTGCGAGCGATAGGCGCGGTCGTCCTTCGGATCGTGGCCGGAGCTGACGAGGTTCATCTCGACGAACTCGTCACGGTCGTAGCCGGAAAATCCTTTGCCCCCCTCGAAGTCGAGCTTCAACTGGGAGCCGTCCCCTTCCTTCGGAGTCAGACCACCAAAGGCGACGCCATCGGGCAGGATGTTCTGGTAGCCGGCGGCGAGGAATTCCGACTCATAGCGGTCGAAGACGACCACGTCGGTCAGCTTCACCCCCGCCGATCGCAGGCCGTCGATGACTTCGAGAACCAGTTCGGGAGAGGTCGGATGCTGCGGGTGGCCGTTGGGCACGACCTTGATGCCGACCACGTCTCCCGGCTCGACGAAGGACCGCCAGGCTTCGACCGGGTGATCGGCGCCGGTCAGTTCGGTCAGGGCTCGGCCGAGGGTCGCCCGGATCGCCTCACGGCTCTTGGCGCCGCCACGGATCATCGCCGGGTTGCGGGCCTCGATCACTTGACCGGGATACGGTCCCGGGACGCCGAGCGTTCCGTCCGGCTCGGCGTTCCCTCCGCGATTTCGCCCTCGGGGCGCCTGCTGGGCCGAGGCGAACGTCGGCAATGCCCCCAATGCCGAAACGGCCGCGGCGGCCCCCGCCAAGAATTGACGACGTTGCATCCCACCGCACGGATAACGACCGCGCATCATCGAAACTCCTTTTGGGGATCCGACACCCTCGGCGTCGGAGAGCGAATCGGACGACTCGCACACAGAGAAGACGGAGCAAGGAATCAACGGAACGGAACTCGAAGCAGCCCCGTTGTCGAGAATCGCGGGACTGCGAGACGTGCATCGCGATTGATCCCATGCATCGAGCACTCTGGAATCAACTGCTGCGTTCCCCGATTCTACACGGTTCCCCGCGCCGCGCCTCTGGCTGACTGACCTTTTGCTTCACTCGTGATGACGCAGAAACACCTGATCGGGCACGATCGCTCGAAACGGCCGCGCGAGCGGGCCACGACTCCCGATCACGCCTCGGGCCGGCGGCCCACCACCACCCGCTCGATGCAGGTCATGGTGAAGTCGGGGCGAGCCGGCAGATAGGCGTCGGAATCGGGATCGACGAGGCGATCGAAGACCTCTCGCATCTCGGGGTCGATCCGGCCGATCACCCGGCGTCGGAGGGCCGCCAGTTCCAGGTCGATGAAGGCCCGCTCGGGTTCCGTAAGTGGCGCCCAGCGGTCGATCGCCCGGGTCGAAACCGAAACGCGATCCAGACCGGCCTCTCGGGCCAGTTGCGGCAGGCGACGCCCGGCGTAGTAGCGTCTCGGCTGGCCGATCTGCGCGGCCAGGGCCTCCAGCTCGGCCCGGCGCAGGGCCAGCTCCAGGTCTTCCGGCCAGGGGAGGATCAGGTGGTGCAGCGCATCTTCTTCAAGAACGGCGATGGCCCCTCCCGGCCGGACCAGGCGAGCCATCCCGCGCAGGACTTCGATCGCGTCGGGCAGGCTCCGAAGGCTCCGAGCGCACCAGGCCAGATCGAACGACCCTTCCTGTAACGGGACGCGAAAGACGTCGGCCTCGACGAAGCGCACGAGGCCCTCCGGGTCCTGTTCGCTGACGACCTGACGGGCCAGCGTGAGGTACGCCCCGCTCAGATCGACCGCCACGACCCGGCCCTCCGGCCCGACCCGATCGGCGAGCCAGGCCGCATAACGGCCGTCGCCACAGGCCAGGTCGAGCACCCGGTTTCCCTCGGCGATCGGCAACGCCCCGATCAGTTCTCGCAACTCGTCGCCAAACGCCTGATGAAACGCCGCAAGCGATTCCTGGTAGCTGGGGATGGTGTCTTCGGTGTCGGTCATTGCGCGCATGCCCTCCGCTCGAAGGGGCCGGATCGAGGGCGGTCGATCGGCTCGCCCCTGGGACAATCGGGATGCGGCGAGCAAGTTCGATGCCAGTGGTCCGTTCCGTCCGACGATCGCTTGCACAGGAAACACGCGGGGGCTTGACCGGCTTCGAGCCTCGGGGCGATCCTCTGGAGGCTGGCCCCTTGGAAAAAGACTGCACCAACCGCTCCCAAATGAGCAAAGGGATCGCCGCGATGCCCGACCGCCGATCGCACCGAGGGGCCGACCCGCGCGACGCCTCGCTGTTCGCTCCCGAGGCCATCCCGGCGCTTCGCGAGGCGGTGGCGGATCTGGCCTGGCTGTTCGGTCGGGGCTATGCCGAGGCGTCGAGCCTGAAGCTCGTTGGCGACCGCCACCGGCTGCCCGATCGCTCGCGGAAAGCTGTTTTACGATCGGCCTGTTCCGATGCCCAGCGGGCCGATCGCCTGAGCCGTCGGCTCGATCTCGACGCGATCGCCGGCCGCTCGTTGCGGATCGACGGCTTCAACGTCCTGACGACGATCGAGGCGGCGCTGGGCGGGGCCCCGTTACTGCTCGGCCGGGACGGGTCGCTCCGAGACCTGGCGGGAGTCCACGGCACCTATCGGCGGGTTGAGGAAACGCGGCCGGCAATCGCCCTGATCGGCGAGGCACTGGCCGATTGGCGGGTCGGCCCGAGCCTCTGGCTGCTCGACCGGCCGGTCTCGAACAGCGGGCGCCTGGCGGCGATCCTGCGCGAGGTGGCCTCGGATCGCGGCTGGCCCTGGGAGGTCGAGCTTCCCTTCAACCCCGACGCCGAACTGATCGCCGGGCCTGCCGAGGTGGTCGTCGCGTCGGCCGATTCGGAGGTCCTCGACCACTGTGCCCAGTGGTTCCCGATGGCCCGCCTGGTCGTTGAGCGAGCGGTGCCGGGGGCGTGGGTCGTTGACCTTTCCGAGCCTCCTCGCGTGGGGCCGGGCGTTGCGGAGGAGCCGTCGGGCCAGTAGCCTGAACCTCAACGCGGATTGCCCGGACCTCGGGAACCGCATGATCCCACCGACGGACCCCGACGATTCCCGCCCCCGAGACACCGGGGCCAATCCAACCGAGATCCTCGCTCGAAGACCTTCAACAGGGAGCCCGACGCCCATGATTCGCCGCACCTCGACCCGATCCGCCTCCGCCCCCTGGTGGCTGGCCCTGCTGCCGATGACCTTCGCCCTGATCCTCTCCCCGATCGCCTCGACGGCCTCCTTCGCCCAGGACGAGGAGAAGCCGGCCGAGGACGCCAAGCCGCAAGAGGAGGCCGATCCGAACGATCCCGAAGTCCTCAAGGCACGGATCGCCGAGCTGGAGAAGAAGGTCGCCGACCTGGAGCTGACCCTCGCCATCAAGGATCTGGAAGCCCTGGGCGCGGGGGTTGCCGTCGAAGGCCCCGACGAGGGGCCGAAGACCACCCGAGTCACCCTGCCGAAGCTTTGGCGAGGCGATGCCGCCGCCCTGGAAGCCCTCAAGGGGCTGCCCTCTGTCACCGTCGTTTACGTGGACAACCCCGAATTCAACGACGAGGCCGCGGCCAAGCTGAAGGAAATCAAGGGAATCACCGCCCTGACCATCATGTCTCCGGCCCTGACCGGCGCGGCCCTGGAACACCTGAAGGAACTCCCCTCGCTCGGCATGCTCTTTCTGACCGGCACCGAGGTCGGCGACGAGGGGCTCGCCCACCTCAAGGAGCTTCCCGAGCTGAAGGAGCTTTCCCTGAGCAAGACCAAGATCACCGACGCCGGGCTCGCCACCCTCGCCGAGCTGCCCCAGCTCCGCACGCTCTACCTGATCGGCACCGAGGTTTCCGACGAGGCCGTCGCCAAACTTCAGGAAGCCAAGCCCGACGCCCGGATCGTTCGCTGAGCAAGTGTTTGGGCGTGGCTCACTGACGGACCAGACAGAAACAAAGGGGCTACGGGGATTGGCTCGGCGGTGGCTCGACGCCGCTCCCCGTGGTTCGCTTCGGCCGATGGGTAAGCGCATAGCCGTACCACTTCAGGTAGTGCGGCAACCAGGCCCGGAGGCGGAATCGCGACGCACCGGCCGAGCGGTCGCGCCAGGTGGAGGGGACCTCGCCAATGGTGCAGCCGGCGGCGTGAGCCTTGGCGGTGATCTCCAGGGAATAGGCAAAGCCCCCCTGGCTCTCAATCGGAAAATCGAGCAGGACCTGGCGGCGATAAGCGCGGAAGGCGTTCGTGGCGTCATGAATCGGCAGGGCGCCGAGCCAGTAAAGACTGACGCCCGCGACCCTCGACATCGTTTTCTTGAGCAACGGGCCGCCGATCTGCCGCCCTCCCTTCATGTAGCGTGAGGCGGCGACGATGTCGTAGCCGTCTTGCCGGATCATCCGGACCATCGTCGGCACGACGGTCAGGTCGTCGGACAGGTCGGCCATGGTGATGATGACCACCTCGGCGGTCGTCGCGGCGATTCCGGCCCGGATCGCATTGAGAACCCCTTTGCCCAGGGTGTTCTTGACCGTCTCGACCCAGGGATACGCCGGGGCCAGGCGGCGAAGTTCGGGCAGGGTGTCGTCTTCGTCGAAGTCGTAGACGACAAGGACGCGCTTGGGAATTTGCACCTGCGCATCGAGTTCGGCCAGCGCCCGAGCGATGTTCGCTCCCTCGTTGTAGACGGGCATGACGAAGTCGATCTCGGCCAGGCTGGAGGCGCTCGCAGCCTCGGTGGTCATGGCGATCCTCCGGCCGAAGCGCCCGGCTTGCGAGCGACCACAAGCATCTGGCCGCCGAACAGCCAGTGCGCCGGCGGCAGGGCCAGGTAGAGGCGAACCAGGATCGGCCATTGCGGCAATCGGCTCTTGGTCGTGTACGGCAGGAATTTCGCCCGAGACTCGATCACCTCATACCCGGCGATCCCGAGCGCCTCGGCCATGCCCTTTTCGCTCAGGGGCAAGGTGTGGTCGAAGAAGTCCCAGAACGCCCCGCCCACCACCCGGGCGTTCGGCTGCATGATCATCAACCGACCGCCCGGCCGGAGCACCGTCCGCAAGGCTCCGAGGACCTGGAGCAGGGCATCGGGACCTCTCAGGTGTTCGAACACATTGCTGGCGAAGGCCAGGTCGATCGACTCGGGTGCGATCACTTCATCAAGGCGTTCCAGCGGATGCGTGAAGACCTCGACCCCCGCGCCGGCGGCCGTCACCGTGTCGGGGTTCAGGTCGACGGCGATCCGACGCCGCGCCCTGACCTGATTAACGAAGTCACAGTAGCCGGCCCCGACGTCGAGCACGGCCCCCTCGGCCGGCACGTAATGGTCGAAGAAGGATCGGCAAAGGACCTGCCAGAGCCGTGCCTTCCCCTGTCGGTCGCGGGCGCTGAAGCGGCCGGCGTAGAGCCGGTCAAGCTCGGCGTTGAGCGCACCCGCACCGGCCGGAGTGGTCGGGGCGGTCAAATGCCCCCCACCTTGATCTGCTGGTCGATCCACGGAATGATCTCGTCGAGGGATTCCGACAACGACGTCGTCGCTTCGAAGCCAAGCACGCGCCTGGCCTTGCTCACATCCGGCACCCGCCGCTGCACGTCATGAGGGAAGGGGGGATCGCTGACATAGCGAAACGGCTCATCCTTGCCTCGAACCTTGGTCCAGATCAGTTCGGCCAGTTCCAGCACCGTCGTGGAAACATCGGTCGAAAGATTGAAATCTTCATTCGTTGCATCGGGATGCTCGACCGCCAGGCGAATCCCCCGCGCCAGGTCGCCGCCGTACGTGTAATGCCGGACCTGGCGCCCATCCCCCAGCAGGTGCAGCGGGTCCTGGCCCTTGAGCACCTTCTGAACGAGGTCGGGCACGACGTGGCTCATGGCCAGCTTCACATTTCCCGACATGACCTCATGATCGCCCACGGCTCGTTTTTCGCCGATCCCCACACAGTTGAACGGCCGGACGATCGTGTACGGCAGCGTGTACTGTTCCCAGGCTCCCTGGGCGAAGTACTCGGTTGCCAGCTTCTGAAAGCCGTAGGTCGAGGCCGGCGGCGGGCAGCGACGCTCGGCTCCTTCGGGGGTCGGAAACTCGTCGCAGCTCTCAAAAACCATCGACGAGCTGACCACGGTGATCTTCCGGAGCGACCCCTGACCGCCGTTGAAGCCGGCGATCGCTGCGTCGAAGGCCGCGGCCGTGATCCGCTCATTCTCGGCGATCAGGTCGTACGCTTTCTCATGAAAGAGTGAGATGCCGCCGATAATGGCCGCACCGGCCACGAAGTGATCGCACCCCCGGAGCAATTCGGTCAGCAAGGCCACGTCCTTGGCATCCCCGCGCACCAGGCGATAGCGGGGGTGCTGGTCGTAGGAGTGATCGATCGGCCCGTACTTCGAATAGTTGTCCAGGCCGATCACCTCGTGCCCGGCCTCCAGCAACTCCTCGACCAGGTATCCGGCAATGAACCCGGCGGCTCCGGTGACCAGGATCTTCATCGATGCGCCATCCTCATTCCATCAATCGAGCCGGCATGGTGGGCGACGTCCGACAACGGACGGACTGCGACAGGCTGCGAACCGGGCGAACCACCGACCCTTGATCGTATCGTCCCAGGAATCGCCCCGCCGTTCAAGGCATCCGGCGCACTCGGATCACTCCGGAAACGCTCCCCGACCCGACAGATTCCAGACATCCACCACCGGCAGCTCGCTCGGAATCGACAGCTCTCGATACCTCCGGTGCGGTGCTCCGATGAACAGAAGATCCGCCCGCGCCACCACGTCCTCGACCGGCAGAAAGTTCGGGTCACGAATATACTCATCCGTACACAAGACGGTTTCCGCTTCCGCTTCGAGCAGCTTGCGCAGCTTGTACGAGAGGGATTCTCTCGGGTCGTCGCTCTCGGCCTTGAAGGCCATGCCCAGCAGGCCGACGGTCATGCTCGCCAGGTCAAAGCGCTGCTTGGCGTGCTTGACCAGAAAGTTCGGCAACCCTTCATTCACCAGCATCGCCGCATGACCAAGTGCAAAGTTATTGTTATAGGCAGCCGAGAGCTGCATTGTGTCCTTGAACAGACAGGGTCCGGCGGCGAACCCGCTTCGGGGCAGGCCCGCCATGCGGGGGTAGTCCTGGGTCAGGGCATTGTGAAGCCTGGAAAAGTCCAGGCCATGATCGGCGGCAATCATGAAGAACTGATTCGCCGTGGCAAATTGAATGTAGCGCCAAACGTTGGCGAAAATCTTCGTCAGCTCCGCCTCCAACGGCGAGAGAAAGATCAAGGATTTCGCAATCGTTCCGAACAGTTCCGATGCAGCCTCGATCGCTCGATCGTCACAGCCGGAGACAATCTGCGGCAGGACAACCAGTTCCTCCATCGCCTTCCCCTCGGCCACGCGTTCGGGGCAGAAGGCCACGTGGACTCGTACCCCCGACCGATCGAGCAACGCCCGGATCTTCTCGGTCGTGCCGGGGAAGACGGTGCTGCGGAGAATGACCGTCTGCCCGTCTCTCAGATGCGGAATGAGCCCCTGGAAGAAGCGACGCATCGTGTGGAAGGTGGGATTGAGATGTTCATCAACCGGGGTGCCGATCACCACCACCACATGCCTGGCCTGCGAGACGAGTTCCGGCTCGGTGCCCACCTCCAGTGTCCGGCCGATGACCGCCCGAAGCGCCTCCTCGGCCCCGGTTTCGAGAAAGGGCATCCGCCCCGATCGGACCAGTTCGACCGCCTGCGCGTTGATGTCGGAAACGCTGACCTTCAAGCCGTGCGAGGCAAAGGTGATTGCCAGCGGCAAGCCCACATGGCCGCAGCCTCCCACCACACAGACATCGTGCCGGAACTCGGGATCGGCCATCGGTCGGATCGCTCCGGTTGCATCGTCGCCGGCCAGTCGGCGGACCTGGCCGGCGGATCAGGGCAGGGCAGGGGGTTCCGTGCGGGACCAGATCGCCCAGACCGTTTCGTCAATTGTTGCCGAGCCTGACCGGGTCGTCAAAGGCTGGCCTGGCGTTGAGTGTGTGCCTTGCCGTCAGGATCGGCCCCGGCCTGGCTGGTGTCGGCCTCACGCTCCGTCGCCACTGGCCCGGCGAGCGACCGCCAGCACCGACGTGCCGAACGGAACCGGCACGCGAGCAAGCACCCGGTCTTCCACCTCGCAGAGCTGTCGCATCACCGCGTTGACCCGAGGCGAGGGAATGCCGTGCTGCGCCACCTTCCGCCGACGCCCGAGGTTGACCAGGCGTACGGCCAGCTTCGGCGCGAACAGCCCCCGGAAGACGTATCGCAATCGGATTGGTTCCAGGCCGATCCCCTCCAGCACCCGACGCAGCCGACCGATCGTATACCGTCGGTAATGATGATTGATCTCATCGTGCTCGTCCCAGAGCGTTTCGAACGCGGGGACGGTCACGACCAGCAGACCGTTAGGCCGGAGCATCCGGACCATCGCATCGGCCGCGGCGCGATCGTCGTCGATATGCTCCAGCACGTCGAGCGCCGTGATCAGATCGAACCGCCACGAGGGGGCCTCGTAACGTGGATCGCCCAGCGGCGCGGTGAAAATCCGATCGCGGTACGGCCCGTTCGGGTCGAGCAAGCGCTCGTCCACCTCGATCCCCCGCACCCGGCCGAACGCCGAGAGCGCCGGGAACGACAAGCCATCGCCACAGCCGACATCGAGAATCTCCCGATCCTCGCCCGGCTCCAGTCCCATCTGCCGGATCGTCCGCAGCACGATGGCTTCCCTGGCCCGCCACCACCAGTGCTCGTTGTAGAGCCGGGCATAGACCGCGCCATACGATTCACGCATGATGATCCATCCGAGCCGATTCGATGCGCCCCGGCTCTCCCTCGCCGCCTCGCTCCACCGATTGGGCGACCACTTCGCGGATGATCGCCTGCGGGCGGCCTCTCGACTCATCGCAGGTTCGCACGACGTACTCGCCGACGATCCCGAGGCAAAGCAACTGCACCCCGGCGAAGAACCAGATCGAGACAATCAGGCTGGCGAACCCGCTCGGGAACCGCTCGGGAGCCAGGAAGGACCAGATGATGTAGAAAATTGCAATCCCGATCGCCAGCGCCGACAGCACGAACCCAGCAAGCTGCATCACCCGGATCGGCAAGCTTGAAAAAGAGAACAAGCCATCATACGCGAGAGCAACGAGCTTTCGAAGCGTGTACTTCGGGGCTCCCGCGTGCCGAGCCGCCCGCTCATAGGGGACCCCCACTTGCCGGAATCCGACCCAGGCCCGCAAGCCTCTGAGAAACCGCCGTTGCTCGGGCAGGGCGAGCATGGCGTCGACGACCGGCCTCCTCATGCAGCAGAAATCCCCCGAATCGAGCGGGATCTCAATCGCCGAGACGGCCCTGAGCACTCGATAAAAACTTGCGTACGCCATGCGGGCCGGGAGCGACTCCTTGCGCCTCGTCCGCACCCCGTACGCCACGTCGGCCCCGCGATCGAGCGTCTCGATCAGGGCCGCAATCGCTTCCGGAGGGTCCTGCAAATCTCCGTCGATGATCGCCACGACCGACCCTCTTGCCATGCCGAGCCCGGTCCCGATCGCCGCCTGATGCCCGAAATTCCTCGACAGGAAGACCCCCTTGTACCTCGGGTCACGCGCGACCATCGCGCGGATGATCTCCTCCGAGCCGTCCCTGCTCCCGTCCGACACCAGGAGAAATTCCAAGCGATCAAACCCCAACCCCTCGACCGCCCCCGCCAGCCGCTTTTCCAGCTCCGGCAGCGCCTCCTCCTCGTCGTACACCGGTACGACGACCGAAAGCATGGCCCGGTCCAATTCTCGCCGACTCATCGTCCCGAGCCCTTCGCCTTCAGCGTTTCGAACAACCTCTGGGCATGCGCCGACGCCTCCTTGACACTCTTGGGATCAAGGCCGGCGAGGATCTCGGAAGAGTGCTTCCCTTTATTATATTTGCCCTTCTGACATGCCTTTGTCGCGCCGCCGAGCGCCTCCAGAGCGCGACGCTTATCGATCGATTCGATATTGGACGCCCCCGGCAACGCCCCGGAGTGGAAGTGCTGGCCGAAGTACCTCGCGAGCCACTGGCGATCGGCCAGGAACCAGCTCTCCATGCACTGGACCATCAGGTGGGCCTGATCGTCGGTCGCTCCCCCAGGCCTGGAAAACCGGTCGACCCGGAGCAGATGGTCCCACGGCTTCCCGAAGTGTTGGGGGAGGACGGCCTCCTCGCTATCGACCAGCAGGATCGGCGCTTGCACCGGTCCGGCCTTACGTAACGCGATCCCGAAATCCCTGAACGCATCGCGACGGCTCCCGCACACCCGGATGACGATGCTCGCCTCAGGGAGGCCCGACCTAGCGAAGAACCGCTTGAAGGCGTCCCGGAGCCCCTGGTCCAGGACCCGATTCCCGCCCCCCTCGACATAGAGCTTGACGACGCTCACCAGCGGTTGCCCCCGATCTCGCCGCGGCTCCAGAGCTGACCCAGGGTGTAGTGTTCGAGCCACTCCTTAAGATCCTCACCGTCGAGTCGCCGCATCACCGTGCCCGACTCCCCCTTCTCACAGATAACCACGTCCTCGGGCGAGTACGTCAAGGCATCAACCAGGATTTCCGAGTGGGTCGTGATGATCAACTGCGTCCGCTCCGACGCCTTCTTGATCAGTTTCGCCAGGTTCACCAGCACGTCCGGGTGCAGCCCCAGTTCCGGCTCCTCGATGCAGATCAACGGCGGCGGCTTCGGGTGACAAAGGATTGCGAGCAAGCAGAGATAACGAAGGGTCCCATCAGACAGGCGAGTCGCAGGGACCGGGAAACGCTCTTCCTCCAAGTAGAGCTGAACCCTACCGCCGAGGACATCAATCCCGAAGTCGGTGATCCCCGGATAGAGGTCGCCGAGCAACTCAAGCAGCTCCCGCTTGACAGGAAGATTCCGCTTGAGCCTGTTCAACACAAGCCCCAGATTCAGATAGTCTTCGGCGAGGAAATCACCCTTCTCATCAGACTGTTGGGGCAGGCGGAGCGGACAACTACGGCCGAACGACCAATCTCGGTAAATTCTTATTCTTTTATAGAATTCCAATAAAAGGAGAAGTGCCGTCGGGGCCTGCTTGAGCATGAACTCTTCTTCATGATCCCTGCCAAAGAGGTAAGCCTGCGACAGAATCGATTGATTTTGGTCAAGCACGATGCTGTGCGAACCGGTACTGGAAGAAGGCGGCGACGACTGCTCCTTTTTACGATCGAAGATTCGCTCCCTTCGGTCACCCTCGCTCGCCGGAATATCGACCCACTCGTCTGAGATGGAAATCGCCTCGACCTGCCCGGCGAAATGGGGGATGACGTGCCCCAGATCCTGGATCTCACAATGATGCCAAATCGAGAAAGGAGACAGGCTTTCTGGCTCATTCAATTCAATGGTAATGGACGCCTTGACTTTTTCGGACAATCCTTTCCAGAGCCATTCGTCAATGCCTCCTCCTCTTTGGATGGGCTTCGTAATGTCCGTCGGCGCCGCCTGCAACAGCCCGATCGCCTCGATGAAGTTCGACTTCCCCGAGCCGTTCGGTCCGATCAGAACATTCAAATTGCGCAGCGCAAAGGGCGGCGTCTCGGGGCCGAAGGAGAGGAGGTTGCGGAGGGTGATCTCGCGGAGGAACATGGCGATGCGTCCGAAGCGAGCGGGAGGGGAAGGGGCCTTGAAAAAGGGGAAGGCCCCGTGGACCTCAGGAGAGCAGGAACTCCAGGTCGTCGCGCGAGAGGCTCTTGATGATCGAGCGGTTATCGGCGTTGAGGATCGCGTCGGCCAGCTCGCGTTTCTGTTGCTGGAGGTCGACGATCTTCTGCTCGACGGTGTCGCGGCAGATCAGGCGGTAGGCGAAGACGTTGTGCGTCTGGCCGATCCGGTGCGAGCGGTCGATGGCCTGGGCCTCCACCGCGGGGTTCCACCAGGGGTCGAGCAGGTAGACGTACTCGGCCGCCGTCAGGTTCAGGCCCAGGCCGCCGGCCTTCAGGCTGATGAGGAAGATCGGGCAGTCGGGATCGTTCTGGAACCGCTCGACACGCTGGGCCCGGTTACGGGTCCGGCCGTCGAGGTATTCGTAGGTCAATCCTTCCTGATCCAACGCGTCCTTGACCAGGCCGAGGAAGGTGGTGAACTGCGAGAAGACGAGCGCCTTGTGCCCTTCGTCCACCACCTCGGCCAGTTGCGGCAAGAGCATGTCGAGCTTCGCCGACGGTTCCTCGCCGTATTGCTCGCCGTTGATCAAAGCCGGATGGCAGGCCGCCTGGCGGAGTCGCAAGAGGGCTTCGAGGACCTCGATCTTGGATTTGTTCAGATCGCTCGATCCCTTGCGCAAGAGGGCGTGACGATAGTGGGCCTTCAGCTCCTCGTAAATGCGGCGCTGGGCGGGTTCCATCGTGCAGTAGAGGGTTTGCTCGGTCTTCTCGGGCAAATCCTTCACGACCTGAGACTTCGTCCGTCGCAGGATGAACGGCTTCAGCGCCTTGGCCAGGCCGGCCCGCGCCCCTTCGTCTTGCCCGGCCGAGGCGCCGGTGAGCCCCTTGAATGCGGTGGCGCTGCCGAGCATACCGGGGTTGAGGAACTCGATAATCGACCAGAGTTCTCCCAGGTGGTTTTCGATCGGTGTGCCGCTCATGGCGAGCTTGTGCTTGCCCTTGAGCAGCCGGCACGCCTTGGCGGCCTGGCTCGTCGCGTTCTTGATCGACTGAGCCTCGTCGAGGATGACGAAGTCGAACTCGATCTTCGACAGCTCGGCCGCGTCGGTGCGGACGGTGCCGTAGGTGGTGACGATCAGGTCGTACTCGTCGAACGTCTCCCGCATTTGCGGGCGGCCGCGGCCGGTGTAGTCGAGCACGCGAAGCTCAGGGGTGAACTTCGCCGCTTCTTCCAGCCAGTTGAAGACGAGCGACCGGGGAACAACCGCCAGGGCCGGCCCCTCGGCCTTCTCCGAGACTTTCCGGTGCTGCAACAGGGCGAGCACCTGAATCGTCTTGCCCAGGCCCATGTCGTCGGCCAGAATCCCGCCGAAGCCGAAGCGCTCCAGGTAGTCGAGCCACCCGAGCCCCTCGCGCTGATACGGCCGAAGCTCTCCTTCGAAGCCTTCGGGGGCGTCGAGTGCTCGGACCCCCTCGAACTCGTGCAGTTGCTTGCGGGCGCGGCGGAAGCCTTCATCGACCTTCACGTTCGGCTGGCTGGCCAGCAGCGCGTCGAGCAGACTCGCCTGGGCGAAGCCGAAGCGGAGGATGCCGTCCTTCTCGGTGCCGAGATCGACAAGCATCCCGTACTTCTTCATCCAGTCTTCGGGCAAGACGCCGACCGAGCCGTCGGCCAGGGTGATCCGGTCTTCCCCACGACGGGCGGCGGCCAGGACCTCGGGCAAGGGGACCGACTGCCCGCCGAAATCGACCGCGCCGTCCAGCTCGAACCAGTCGATCCCGCTCGTCACCGAGAGTTTGAACTCACCGACCGGCTGGATCACTTCCCCTTCGGCCTCGACCTGCCAGCCTTCGGCCACCAGCTCTCGGACGACCAGGCCGAGCCGCTTGGCCGGCAGCTCCAGGGTGCCGGGATCGACCAGGTGGTCTTTCGACTCCCGGAAACCGACCTCGAACAACCGGATCGCCGCCGCTTGCTCGGCCGGAACGTCGCGGTGGATGACCACCCCTTTGCTCGTGCTGACGAACAGGTTGCCGGTCGTCTGCGCAGGGACGGCTGTTGTGTTGTAGACGTATTCAAGCTGGCCGAGCACCCGATCGGCCTCGACGCCATAGTTGCGCCTCGGGCTCCGGGCGACCAGGCGAGGCCGGGGAGCCGACCGGATTGTCTCCAGCGGCAGGTCTTCAATCAGGTCGCCGGGGCCGAGCTTCGCTTCTTCGAGGATCGAGGCAAGCATCGTGTCTTGCTTTTCGACATCCAGGAAGATCAGCTCTTTTTCCTCGCGGAGTCGAGATACCCACTGCGGCACTCCCGCGTCGTCGAACCGGGCCGCCCGGCCGGTGCCGAGGATCAACAGGCCCGGCAAGATCGCCAACGGCTCGGCCAGATCGATCCGGCCATGCTTGCGGTGCAGGGCTCCTCGCCAGGTCCAGCGCTTGCCGGCAGAGTCTTGCTTCACGTCGAGCCAGAACTGCCAGGGGGGACCGTCGTCCCAGCGGAGCCCCGGGGGATCGTCTTCGCCGTCGGTTCGTCGCAGGCGGCAGCGGCCCGTTCGGCAGAGTTTTTCGATGATCTCGACCTGACGGCCCGGTGCCAGCACAAAGCGTCGAATCGCCCCCGGCAGCTTGGCGGGGCCGCGAGAACCGCTCGCTCCTCCTCCCGAGGACCCGGCTCCCGATCCCGATCCCGCACTCGCCGAGGCTCCCAGATCTCTTGCCTGCTGAAGCAGTTCGAGGATCTGAAGGTCCTCGACATCCACCTTCGAGGCCGCCGTGGCCGGCGTGTGCCACCAGGGGCGCAACGGACCCCGGGTGCCGTCGGGCTTGCGCTCGCGGCGGGCGAGGTCGATCACCAGTCGCCCTTGAGCCTGGGTCGCCGGCACATCGACAATGTAGTAGAGCCGTCGCTTGGTTTTCTTCGGCTTGTTCTGAGCCGCGGGAACCTGTCCCTTCCCCCCTGGGCCTTGCTGAGCCTTGGGCAGGGGCTTGCCCCCCTTGGCAAACGGAACCCCCGCACGAGGGACATACCCCTTGGCGCCGGGTCCACCGCTCGGCCCCGGCCCCGGTCCCGTCGGCAGCGGTCCCTGACCCGACTTGCGATGCGGACCCTTCGGATGCTGCGGGCGTCCCTGGCCCCCTCCCGGTCCCGGCCGGTGTCCCGACGGGCCATGCGTCGCGTACCCCTGCTTCGGTCCCGGCCCCGAGCCAGGGCCATGACCCGATCCATGACCATGACCATGCCCCGGACCATGACCATTCACCCGGCCGTTGGGCGGCGGTTCGAACGCCGGGGGAGCCGCCCCGGTGGGGGGCTGGCGTCGAGGAGGTCCGACCGGGAGCAGGCGAAGCGGTCGGCCTTCGGCGCTTTCGAGCAAGCCGCGCGCATCGGTCGCCAGCACCGTGGCCCAGATGTGCTTGCACGGCGCGCCGGCCCCTTCCGGACCGAAGTACGGACACGTACACGAGGCGAGCAGGCGATCGCCGCGCAGCCAGAGCCGCACGCGGTAGCTCGTCGTGCCGCGAACCTTCGCGGCAATCTCGCCCGGTCCATCCACGCGGACCAGTACCCGCCCCTTGGCGAAGTAGGCCCGGCCCCGGGCTCGGACCCCCTCGGCGAAGTCGCGGGCGACTTTCTGGGCGATCCCCGTCGGCGCCTTTCGTCTCGGTTCCACGCTGCTCTCCTGGCGTCGGAAATCGGGGGATGATCCAGATCCGTTCCTTCTGGGCGCACGATGCTGCGACAGAAGGTCACGGTCCGGTTCGATCGGCCCTCGGGACGCCTGCGCCTCGGACGGCCGGGGCACCCGCTCGGTTCGATCAGCGATCGGTCCAAGCGGAAGGCCCTCGGCGCCGGGGCGCCTGTCCTTGGTCTGGTCGTTCATTCGTCCTCAAAACGTCGATCCGGCCCGCTCGAAGACGTTCGATCTGGGCCTGGTCGTTCCCGAGGAGGTTCCCCCTCGGGGGCTCGGTTCTCTACCGGTTCGGTCAGCGTTCGACTCTCGATCGCTTCAGATCAGTTCGGTTGAAGTCAAGTCGTCGATCGGCTCGGGGGTCGATGTCGGTTGGTCGCGTCGATGTCGGTCGTCAGGTCGTGGTGATTTCTGGGCCATCGGTGGGAGAATGCAAAGCCAATGGCAATGGGGGAAAGGAACATCACCCCCGCACACGGAACGAAGCGTCAATCATGCCGGCCGAGGCCCCAAAGACCGCTCGTTTCCCAAGCAAGAATCGGCAGGGCAAGCAGCGACTCCCAATCCCCTGGGCTCCCCTCGCACGCGCCGATGCCCCGTTTCGGACTCGGCGAAGGCCCTCATGCCGCTGCCTTCGATCGCCACCGAGCCGATGACAAGACCCCGGGCCGGGTGATCGACTCGCAGGCAGATTGACGAGGGCAAACGGCCAACTCAGACCTCGGTTCGAGGTCTCAAACGCGTTGGGGAGGACTCCCGACCCGGTCCAACCCCCAAGGGAATGGTTCGATCCAGCAACGTGATCGTCAGCCCGTACCAGGATAGGCAAGGGGGGTCGTGGGCGGCCCGGCTCAGATCCGGCACCGGCACGATCCGCCAACAGTTGAATCGGTAGGATCGAAACCGCAACGACAGCGGAACTCCGATCGTGACGAAAAACTCCCTTGGCCGCTCCCGAACCTGGCCGGGTCTGACCGGCTCCGGTGGGTTCGGCTCGACGAACCGCCTCTCCACCCCACCGACGAGCAGCGATCACCGCTCCGAGGCCTCGGAGGTGGGAAGCGTTCTCCAGCGTCGTCAAAAGAAGTTCGTAGTGCAACTCGCGTTCCGAAACCTCGATGCAACCGAAACTCAACGACCGGCACCACGCCTGGCCCAGCCACGTTTGGAACCCGAACAACCTGAGTCTCAAAGGTTCAGGCGACCCGATTCCCGTTCCGACTCTTGGTCCGCGATTCCACCCCGCGCAATGATTCCGGGGCAGGCCGTCACCCGTCTCGCGAATGCGCCACCGCAAGACCGCCACGACGGTGGCGCACTACGGTCACTCGCACGGACGCCGCACCCAGACAGTGCGACCCGGCCCGAAATGCCCGTCGTCGTCGCCAACGAACACGACCACGACGATCCACCAGACAAGCGTTCCGCATGGAGTACGACGAAACCGCCGGACCTCCCGGAACCCTCACTCGGCGGATTGTGCTCATCTCGGGCCTTCTGACAAGCCCAGTTCCCGACGCCGATCGGTCGAATTACGACCGGCGAGGTCGAGATTCGCAGGCAACCCCGTTTCGATGCTCAGGGCGTCTTCCAGTCCCGTGCGGGGAAGCGCCTTTGGCGTGGGAACCGCGAAACGGAGCCGCTTGGTCGGAATGCAATCCTCAGGTCTTTTTCCGGCTCAACGGGCCGGGCATTGCCGATCGGCGGCAAGTCACACCGGCACTCGTCTTTTTTTTTCACACGCGATTGAGTCCGGTGATCTCACCGTGCTCATCTCTTACTCTGGCACGCCTCTTGAAAAAGATCAAGTCCCCGCCGCCGATCCTCTTTGCCCGAGTGTTGTCCGCGTGCCACCCAGACGCTCGCGCTCTCTCCGTACGCTTGTGCCCCCTTGAGGGTTCGATCCCCTCGGGATCAACCGTTCCGACCCTCGGAACGCCGCGAGCGAGGCGACGCTCGAATCGTTCCGATTGAGCCTTCTTCACATTATCGCCTGTTGCTGAATCGTGCCGAAGGTCACGAATGAGGCCCGCCCATGCTCACGTCCATTGCCCGGTCGTCGATTCCCGACGACCGGGAGCGTCGGCAGAAATTCTCTCCTCGGCGCGTGAGAATCCGAGCCATCGGCGGGCCATCGCGGCGACCTTCGGATACCGCCTTGCCGTGAAGTAGACCCAGCAGTGCCAGCGCGACCGGGCGATCCGACCGGCCACTCCGGCCCCCAACTCCTGCGGTGCCCACGACAGATCGGACTCATATCCTCGGGCAATCAGCCAGGAGCCGGCGAGCAAGGCCAGCACGGCTTGCTCCTCGGTCGAAAGCGCCTCGCGCCAGTCTCCCACCCGACTGAGCCGCAAATGATTGCCGTGAAAGAGTGTTTTCGCGTCCTGCCGAACGGTCTGAGACGGGTCGTCCGGATCGATCCCCTGCGCTTCGGCCTCGCGACGAACGGCCTCGACCCGGCGACGGTTCGCCTCGGGAGAGTAGGCCTCGGCAATCTCCTCGGCCTCGTCGATCGTCAGGGCGATCCCGAGGAATCGAGCAATCTCCAGCACACCGGCGGTCGGGTCGGCCACCAAATCCTCGTACCGCTGCACGAGCGCGCCGGGCCGGGTTATCCAGAACCGATCGTTGCTCAAAATCCGATGCACCAGCCCTTCGTGCATCAACGCCTCGAACGATCGGCCCATCTTGTGCCGCATCGAGTCGATCACGTCGCGCAGGTCGCGGTACGAGTAAACGGCCAGCGCGTCTCCCTCGGCCACGGCCTCGGCAAACTTCGGGTGCTGGTCGTGGCACTTGAGGACCCGAAACCGCCCCCGGCCCGGCACGGGGTCGTAGGCCGATCCCTCGACGTAGCCGAGCCGCTCCCCCTTGCGCCGCCATTCGATCAGGTGCCCGATGACCTCGTATTGCCAGGTCGAACAGGCCCGATACATTCCGCAACAGATGACGTCCATGAATCCTCGCTCCTTCGTCCCTGAACGAGCCGAGCCGGACGTCGGACCCTAGCCGATCCCCCCCGCAGCGTCCAGCCCAAGTCCGGACAGCGCGGGGAGATCGGGCCAAGCCATGCGAGCTTGCGGGCCTCAGGAGATCGCCAGGTTGAGATCGACCAGGGGGTCCGATCCGGTCAACCGCAGGTCGAACTTCTCCTGGAGAATCTGGAAGACCTTCGGCGTGATGAACCCCGGAGGATTCGGGCCAATCGTGATCCCCTGCACGTTGAGCGACAGCAAGGTGAGCAAGACGGCCACCGCCTTCTGCTCGAACCAGCTCACCACCAAGGTCAACGGCAGGTCGTTCACCCCGCAGCCGAAGGCATTGGCCAGCGCCAGGGCCACCTGGATCGCCCCGTAAGCATCATTGCACTGGCCCATGTCCATGAGCCTGGGCAAGCCAAGGTGCGTACCGTGGTCGCGGTCGAGAATCCGGTACTTGCCGCAGCCGAGCGTGAGAATAAAGGAATCCGAAGGGGTATTCGCCGCGTAGTCCGAGAAGTAGTTTCGTCCCGGCTCGGCCCCGTCGCACCCGCCGATGACGAAGAACCGACTGATCTGCCCCGCCTTCACCGCCTCGACGATCGTCGGCGCAGCGTCGAGCAAGACCGTCCGGTGATAGCCAACCTGGAACGTCCCTTGGCGAACCTCCGGCAAAGGCCCGCATTCCCTCGCCTTGGCGATCACCGGCCCGTAGTCGTCGCCGTTCAGCCGAGTGCCGCCCGGCACGGCCGTGAACCGCGTGGTGAAGATGCGGTCGGCGTAATCATCCTTCGGAATCAAGATGCAATTGGTCGTGGCCACGACCGGCCCGCCAAACTTCGGGAACTCCTGCTTCTGCTTTTGCCAGGGGCCGCCGTAGTGACCGGCCAGGTTCGGATGCTCCCGAAGCTTCGGGTACATGTGCGCGGGCAACATCTCGCCATGCGTGTAGACCTTGACCTCGGTCCCTTCAACCTGCTGCAACAGGTTCCAGAGATCGACCAGATCGTGACCCGTCACCAAAATGCCCGGCGCCGGCCGAGTGCCCGCCTGCACGACCGACGGCGACGGCTTTCCGAACGTCTCAACGTGCCCCTCGTCGAGCAGTTCCATCACGCGAAGGTTCTTCCGGCCCAGCTCCATCGCGATCTCGAACAGGCTCTCCAGATCGAAGTTCACGTTCGTCATCGTCGAGAACAGAGCCTCTTCGATGAACGCACTGACCGATTCGTCGCTCTTGCCCAGCCGTCGCGCATGATTCGCGTACGCCGCCATCCCCTTCAAGCCGTACAGGATCAACTCCTGCACCGACTGCACGTCGGCATCTTTGCCGCACACGCCGGGGCTCATCGTGCAACCGATTCCGTGGGCCGTCTGCTCGCACTGATTGCAGAACATCGTCGTTGACTCCCTCGATGTCTCAAGGAGACGCCCGAGCCGGCGACCGCCCGCTCCGCAACGCTCCGTCCGTCCAACGAACTCCCGGCCCCTTGCCCGCCCCGGCCCTCAGAACGAGCGATCATGACCGTTGCGACCACTCTAGCGACCCCAAAGAGAGATTTCAAGACCTCGATGTCTTGTTTTGGCTGATTGGTCCGAGTTCGGTGCTACGAGGCATCACGGGGTAGGCGAGTGTTGAGACCCTTGAGGTCGATCAGGCGCCTGAGGGGGCGGCGGCCTGGCCGAGCGTCACCTCGTGCCACCAGAGGGCGGCCTGGCGGTGGTCCCAGTCGCTGGCGGAGGCGCACGAGGCGAGCGCCTGTTCCAGCTCCGAGGCATCGGCGAAGCGGTCGGCCGGGGCCTTGGCGAGACAGCGGAGGATGACGGCTTCGAGGTCCTGAGGGACTTCGGGGCGGTGGGCCGAGGGGGGGGTGACGGGGTCTCGGGCGTGGGCGATCATCACCTGAACCGGGCTGGACCCTTCGAAGGGAGGCCGGCCGGTGAGCCAGTAGTAGGCGACCGCGCCGAGGGCGTAGAGATCGCACCGGGCGTCGAGCCCGCGCTCGCCGGTCGCCTGTTCGGGAGACATGTAGAGGGGTGTGCCGCTGACGGTCATGTCGGCGGTCAACTGGGCGGCGTCGGGCTCGTGGGTGAGCTTGACGAGGCCGAAGTCGAGCACCTTGACGAAGTCGCACAGCCCGCCACGCTCGGAAACATACACATTGGCCGGTTTCAGGTCACGGTGGATCAGGCCTTCGGCGTGGGCCTCGGCCAGCCCGCTACAGGCCTGGCGGAGCAGGTAGATGACGCGACCGGGGGGCAGGGGGCCGTGCTGTTCGACCAGTTCGGCCGAGCTCATGCCCGGCAGGTACTCCATCACGTAGTAGAAGGTGCCGTCGTCGGTGTGACCGTAGTCGTAGATCTCGATCGTGTTCGGGTGGGTCAAGCGGGCGGTTGTCTGCACCTCGCGTTCGAAGCGGGCCAGGGCGGTCGGGTCTCCCGAGGCGTCGGCCCGGATCAGCTTCAAGGCGCAGGGGCGCTTCAGGAGGGCGTGCTCGGCCAGATGCACCTCTCCCATGCCGCCGGAGCCGATCTTCCGCACCAGCTGGTACTGGCCGAACTTCTTGGCCTCGTGCACCTGAGTCCGCATCCGGTCGAACATCGCCGCGCCGTAGGTGGCCAGAAACACGCCGACGGCCACGATCAGGATGTCGGTACTCAGGGTCCGTTCGTTGGTGATCGCGGCAATCCGATCCAGAAGTTCCGGATGCCCGAGCTTCAAGGCCGCCAGCGTGACGACCGGCGCCAGCGCCATCGTGCCCACAACCCGAGCCGTGCCGGTCCATCGGTGGGGGATAAACAGGCCGTGCAGGATCATGTAGACAAACAGCGCGAACATCTGAAGCTGCGCTTCGAGAACCAGATCGACCATCGCTCCGGCCCGAGCGTTACTGAGGATCGACTGGTAGCGCACGGCCATCCACGAGACGATCAGGCTGCCAAAGAGCGCATATTCGAGCCCTCTCAGGAAGCGATTCGAAAAGTGAGGGCGGCTCCAGAGGACGCCCAGAATCACCCCGAGAACGGCGAGCCGGGCAATGTTGACCCCCGTGATCAGCCGCAAGGCCCCCGAGTCGAACGCCGCCTCGTTGACGAGCGACCAGACCAGCGTCATCGAGAAGATCACCAGCATCACAAAGGTGACCGTCCGCAAGCGGGAATGAAGCAGCGAGGTCGTCTCGGTCCCGATCGTCTGCGCCGCCCCGGCCACCAGCTCGACGTGGCCTCCTCCCTCCGGTGGGCCGCCGAGGGTGAAGTCGAGCGTCGGGTCGTCGGCAGAGGGGCTTCGGTGGAAGGCGATTTCGACGGTCGGGGTCAGCTCGATGACCTCGTCGCCGTTGGCTTCGGGTTTCGCAGACATCACAACGCCTCGCGTCGGTTCGGTGGGATACGGCAGCCTCGGCAGTTCAGGCGACGGGTCAGGGGTTCGGCTCAGACGCCGGCGTCTTCTGCTGGGGAAGGGCCTGCTTGGCCTGGTCGAGACCTTGCCGGGCTCGTGATTTCAATTCGCCGAGGGCTTCGCCGGCGCGCCGGCCGGTCTCGGAATCCCGGACCGCGTCGAGCGAGACCCCTTGGCCCTCCAGTTCGCTCGACACGTCCCCTTTCAGGGCGTTGACCTCGGTTCGGGCGCGATCGAGCGTTGAGCCGTTCTCAGCTCCCTCGCCGCTGGACAGTTGCGGGACGAACGCAAACGCCAGGATGACCCCCAGAATCCAGCCCATCGGCGCCAGCACCCGGCCCAACGCTTTCTTCGTCCGCTTCGGGTACTTGGACAGGTAAATGAACGTGAACGGCGGGATCAGGAACAGGATCCCCTGGAGCGGGTTCTCCTTGAACGGCCCGGCGACCAGGGCGAACCCTTCCAGCACGAGGCGGAGCAGACTCAGGACGATCACCCCCGTCGCCCCGAGCACCGCCAGGTCGCGGCGGTCGAGCACAATCGCCACCAGGATCAGAATCACGCAAGGGACCGTCAGCAGGTAGACCACGTCGCTGATCTGACGCACCAGGCCCAGCACAGCCCTCGCCTGACTTCGCCAGAGCCGCTCCAGAAACCCCGGCGTGCGAGCACTCGCCTTGCTCCCGACGGTCGGCAAGACCTTTTGCGACGCCACCAGCTTGTAAGAGGAACCCGGCGCCGAGTTCTCCAGCAGCAAATCGGGGTTGAAGCTGTACTGCTTCTGCAACGGAGGCGCCCCTTTGCCGAAGACCGGCCGCACCTCCTCGGTCAACGGTGCGAGCCCGACGTTGGAGGGGAAGCCCAGTCCTCCCCCGTCTGCCTGTCGGGCGCCGGTCCCCCGCACGGCACCGGCCCCGGCCGTGCTGAGGCTCGACAGCCGGAACATCCCGCTGGCGGCCACCTGCGCCGCCACGGGCTTCGAGGCGGGAATCGTCATCTGATGCTGGCACTTCTTGCACCGGCCGGTCTTGCCCGCAAGCGATGCGGGAACGGTGAACTGAGCGCCGCACCTCGGACACGCGAAATCGATGGTCATCACTGCGTCCCCGCTTCCAACCCAGGCGATCGCTGCTCGCCTCGTCACGCTTCAATCCGGTGGCGACTCACCGTCGGCACTGCGTCGTCCCGTCCCGTCTCGTCTCGCTTCGCTTCGTCCCGCTCGGCGGCCTCGTCCGAAGGGGTTCAATAAATCACCAGGCCGAGGCCCAGCATCAAGATGGCCCACCAGAGCGCCCCGGCATTCTCGAACTTCGCCAGCAACCAGAAGTACAAGGCCGCCAGCAAAAACGTCGTCCCCAGCCAGATCCGCCGGTCCTCCCAGGAGATCCCCATCTCCCGCAGCATCGACGGGTTCAGGTACACGTAGCTCAGACCGGCAATGCCCAGCGTGTAGATCACCGCCATCATGATCGGCTTTTCCATCAAGGAATCGCTCGACGTGAACGCCTTGACGAGTGCCGCGAGAAAGGCCCCCTTGATCACCAGGTAAAAAATCGCAACAGAGGTGAGCATTGAAGTGAGTTAATCTCGTCGTTTCAGAACACACCGATCTATCACAGTCTCTCAAGCTACTCGGTCGGATCGGCACTCTGCAACGGGGCAGCCCAAAGCAAACAAAAATTCAATGTTCGCACCCAATGCCTCCGCCCCTCGACGGCCCATCTCGCCCTCGTTTTGCCCGAAAGGGACCGAACGCGGTATCCTGATAGGATGATCTCACCCAGCACGAGGGCCAGGGCGGCGTATGCCCGGCAGATGGGACGAGACGAGACGAAACCTCGGGATCCGTGCCTCATGGATGACTCGATCGGTTCGCTCCTTCGAGACGATCCTTATCTCCTCAGCGGGCTGCTGTCGCTTCCCGTGGTGGGCCTGCTTTTCCTGCTCTTCCCCGCGCAACGGCCGATGATGCTCATCAGCGGGCTCAGCACGATCCCCCTGGCAGGGTTTGCCTTGATCACGGTCCCCGAGCGCGGCTGGTACTGGGCGCCGTCCCGTCTCGGAGGCATGGCGGCCGGTGTCGAGGATGTCTTGTTCCTGGTCCAGGCCGGAGCCGTCGCCTGGCTCGCGGCCGCCGCCGGAACCGGCAGGGTGTTCGCGTTCCGGGGCGCGGGGACGATCGCCGCCAAGCGATACCTCGGGGTCGTGCTGCTCGGCATGGCGACCATCGCCATCGGCTCCGTCATGGGCCTGGAGATGGTCAGCGCTTCGCTCATCGGCATGACGCTCGTCTTGCTCGCGATCGTCCGCTGGGAACGCATCCGGTGGCCGATGGTCCTTGCCGGTTCGGTCGGATACGCCCTCTACTACCTCATCGAGCTCCACCTTTTCATCCTGATCTGGCCCCAACTCCTCGACGACGGCGTTTTCGAAGGGAGCATCTGGGCGCAACGAGTCCTTGGCATCCCGGTCGGCGAACTAGTCTGGGGCGTCCTCTTCGGCGCGATTCACCCACAAATCGTCCTTTTCATCACCGCCACCCCGTCTCCCGATGACCGGGTCAATAGCTGTGCGGGTCCAGCCGCACCGTCCCCCGGAAGGTCCAGTAGACGATCGCCGTGTACGAAAGGACCAGGGGAGAGCCGATCGCCGCGACAATCGCCATGTTCCACAGCGTCTGCTGCGAGCTGGCGGCGTTGTAGATCGTCAGGCTGCGCTCGTCGGGGGCGATCGAGCTGGTCACGATGTTCGGAAAGAGCGCGATCCCCAGCAGGAAGACGAACGCGGCAATCGCCCCGCAACTGGAGGCGAACGCCTGCGACGGTTTGTGCAGGAACAGGCTGCGGGGGATGTTCGCAATCAACAGGATGTTGGCAAAAACCACGATCCAGGCCCACGGGTACTCCTCGAAATTGGCCGTCGCCCGGGGGATCGTCACCAGGGTCAGGATCGTGACCATCAGGTACGTCACCAGGAAGAAGCCGAACCCCGTCCAGGCGTGCCGGTAGAGCCGTTCGCGCAGGTCCCCTTCGGTTTTCAACAAAAGATAAATCGCTCCGTGCATCGTGAACAGGGCTACCGCCAGCACGCCGACCATCAAGGTATAGACCGAGAGGATGTCGAAGAACCCTCCCGCATACAGCGCCCGCTCATCCAGCGGCACCCCCGCCATCGCCGCGCCGATCGCCACCCCGAACAACAGGGTCGCCAGCAGGCTTGAGGCGAAGAAGCTGAAATCGAACACCCGCCGCCAACGCTGTGAGTGGCTCTTGCCCCGAAACTCGATCGACACCGCGCGGAAGATCAAGGCAAAGAGGACCATCATGAACGCAATGTAGAATCCCGAAAAGACCGTCGCATACGCCTCCGGAAAGGCCGCGAACATCGCCCCGCCGAAGGTCACGAGCCAGACCTCATTGCCGTCCCAGATCGGCCCGATCGAATTGATCATGACCCGGCGCTCGGTGTCTCCCTTCGCCGTCAGGTGCAGGATGCCGACCCCCAGATCGAAGCCATCCAGAATTGCGTACCCGGCCAGCAAGACCCCGAGCAGAATAAACCAGAGCAGGTTGAGATCCATTGAGTCGATCGCCTTTGTTGATGTGATCCGTGGTCACTCGCCGAAACCGCCGCCCACCGCTTCCCCCATTCACCTCAGCACCCGCCGGGGTCGATCAGGATGCTCCCTTCCCTTCACTCGGCTCCGGCGGCTCCTTCGCCTCGGTCAAAGACCCGGCATGATCGACCCGCGCCGACGCCGCCTCAAGCACATGAGAGCCAGAGTCGGGCGGTGTCTCCGCAATCGGCTCCGGCCCGTGCTGGATCTTGCTGTTGAGGATCATGATCCACAGGACGAACAGCAACGCGTAAATCAAGCCGAACATGATGATCGATCCCAGCACATGCTCGGCCGTCACCACTTCCGACAATCCATCGCTCGTCCGCAATCCCCCCTGCAACGTGCCGTCCACCACCGTCGGATACACGACCCACGGCTGCCGGCCCACCTCGGCCGTCACCCATCCCGCCTCGTTCGCCACAAACGCCGGGAAGACCGCGAAGACGAAGTACCAGAGCAGCCAGCGCTTCTCATACAAGGTTCCTCGCATCCGATAATACGTCGCCAGGACCGTCGTCGCCACGAACAGCATGCCGATGCCGATCATCAGGTGATACGCCTGAAACGTCAGCCAGACCGGCGGCATCCCGTAGTCCGCTTCCAGGTCGTTCAAGCCCCTCACCTCGGCCTCGGGATCGCCGTGCAAGAGGACACTGAGCATCCCCGGCACCTCGACCGCGAACTTCGTCCGCCGTTCCTCGCTGTCCGGCCAGCCAAAGAGCGACAGCGGCGCCCGCGACTGCGTCTCATACAGGCCCTCCATCGCCGCCAGCTTCGCCGGCTGATGCTCGGCCACCATCGTCGCCTGCGAGTGCCCCGAGGTCAGTTGCAGCAGCGACGACACCGTCGCCAGAATCAACGCCCCCGTGAACGACCGCTTGGCAAATTCCACATGACGATTTTTCAGCAAGTACCACGCCGAGATGCTCATCACGAAGAAGGCCCCCAGGATGAAGGCCCCGAGCCAGACGTGAATCAGGCGATCGACCGTTGACGGGTTGAACACCATCCCCCAGAAATCCGTGATCTCGGCGCGGGTGAACGTCTGCCCGTGGATCTCGTACTCCCGGATTTCAAATCCGGTGGGCGTCTGCTGCCAGCTATTGGCAATCACGATCCAGATCGACGAGAAGATCCCCCCGATCGCCACCATCACCGTGGCGAAGAAGTGCGTCTTCACCCCCACCCGCTCCCAGCCGAACAGGAGCACGGCCAAAAACCCCGACTCCAGGAAGAACGCAAAGATCCCCTCCGCCGCCAATGCCGAACCAAACACGTCCCCCACATATCTTGAATACGCCGCCCAGTTCGTGCCGAACTCGAACTCCATCACAATCCCCGTCACCACCCCCAGCGCAAAATTGAGGCCGAAAATCTTCGTCCAGAACTTCGCCGCCTGTTCATAAATCCGATCGTCTGGGCGAATCAGGCGCATGAACCCCAAATGCACCAGCACCATACTGATCCCGATCGTCAACGGCGGGAACAGATAATGAAACATGATGGTGAAGGCGAACTGCAACCGAGACAGCAGCAAGACATCCACGGCAACTCGGCTCCGTCGAGGACTCGGGGCGGGCGGCGATCGGGTCGTCAAGGGGCGCGCGTCCGGGCAAGAATCACCTCGTCAAGCCGTCGCTGAGCGTCCCCCTTGTTCTGGGATCATAGCGTCGTCTGCCGAGATTTCCATATCTGATCGTATTCTGTCCCCTTCGAACCGTGCGAACCGTGCGGACGCTTCGGAACGTTCAACGCATCCGACACGCTCGAACTGTCCATCTTCCCGGGCGCCTCAATTGCCCCAAAACCAGACCCCGCCACAAAATCGTGCAACAATCTCCCCTCCCCGATGCACTATGGAGGAGAGGACACCGGCACTCGGCGCACACCAATAGGGTAAGGAGGACCCGGGCTCATGGCGGGGAATCGGTCGAAGATGGCGGGGAGCGACTGGCGGACCCTGTTCCGCCTGGGGACGATGGGCGACTGGCCCGACGGCCGGTTGCTCGACCGCTTCCTCCAGCAGCCGGACGACGGCGGCGATGCGGCCTTCGAGACCCTCGTCCGACGCCACGGGCCGATGGTCTGGCGCGTCTGCCGGGGGGTCCTCTCCGACCGGCACGCCGCCGAGGACGCCTACCAGGCCACCTTCCTCGTCCTGGCCGAGCGGGCCGCCTCGATCCGCCGTCGGGATTCGGTCGCCAGTTGGCTCTACGGCGTCGCCCGGCGGATCTCCCTCCGATCCCTCGCCGACGCCCGATCCCGCCGCGACTCCGAGCGCCGTGCCGCCCGCCCCGAGGCCGTCGCCGTCCCCCCCCTCGCCGACGCCCCCGGCGACCTGGAGGCCTTGCTTCGCGAGCTCGACCGCCTGCCCGCCCACTACCGCGGGCCGATCGCCCTGCACGACCTCGGCGGCTGCTCCTACGAGGAGGTCGCCTCCCGGCTCGGCTGCCCCGTCGGCACGATCAAGGCCCGCCTGAACCGCGGTCGGGCCTTGCTCCGCTCCCGCCTTTCGTCCCGAGGCGCTTCCCCGACCCTCCCCGCGCCTGCGGCCCTCGCAGGCATCGTCCCGAACGCCCTGACGGAGCGGACCGTCCGCTCCGCCGTCTCCCTCTCGCTCGGCCGCGCCGCCACCGGGGCCGGCGTCGCCTCCCTCTCCCCCACCGTCGCGGCCCTGTCCCGAGGAGTCATCCACGCCATGTTCCTTGCCAAGCTGAAAACCACCGCCGCCGTCCTCGTCCTCGGCGGCAGCCTCTGCGCCGCCGGTGCCGCGGCCGTGGTCGTGGCCCAGGGGTCGAATCCGGGGAACCCTTCGGGCTCGACTTCCCGGGAGCCCTCACCCGTCCCGAATCGCCAGGCACCCGCCCTCTCTGCCGAGGCGATCGACCAACGGGCCGAGGCGATTGCCGCATCGCTGGATGACCCCGAGCGACGGGCGGAGGTCCTCCTGCGCCTCGGCCAGGCGCGGAGCCGGCGCGGCCAGTCCGCCGAGGCCCTCGAAGTCCTGAGACTGGCCCGTGATTCGGCGAAGAGAATCCCTGTGGAGGCCCTGGGCAACTCCAGACACCCGATCACCCGAATCGCCAGTGCCCAGGCCGAGGCGGGGGACCGCGATGCGGCGCTGGAGTCCTTCCGGGCGGCGATCCCGATCATCGAGGCAATGGACAATCATCGGCAGCGAAGTGAGTGGACGCGCCTCATTGCCATGTGGGGAAAATGGATAGGCCGGGAAGGAATTCGGGCCGTCGCCGACCCGTATCTCGCGTTCGTCGAACGATCGGGACTCGGTGAGCCCGAGGCGACCTTGATCCGAGTGGGAATCCTGACCCGTTCCGGCGAGGTTGCGCGGGCGATCCGCGACGTGAAGGCCGCTGCACACCTTCAATTCCCCGAGGGTGCTCCTGATCGGCGCCAAGCCCTCCTGGCGATCGCCGAGAGTCTGTTGCCCGAGGACGATGAATTCCTCACCGAGATCCTTGCCGAAATCGACACAACGATCCGGGCCGAGGGCGAACTGCAACCTGAACGCGCCGAGCAAGAACTTCATAGCAATCGTATTGATTTGAGCACCCTTGCGCAGGCTCTTGACCGGCATGGCCGGTTCGACGACGCCATCGAGACCATGATCAGGGCTGAGGGCGAACTGCAGCAGGAACGGGTTGAGCAAGAAACCTGGCGTCGCAATGGAGATTTGAGCACCCTTGCGCAGGTCCTTGCCCGACATGGCCGGTTCGACGACGCCATTGAGACCATTCGGCGGATCGAGATGAGCGGCCCATCGCACATGACCGAGATTTACAATCATATGAAATTATTCTTGCTTGCTTTGGTTGCGCAGGCCCAGCTTGATGGTGGTGATCAGGAGGGAGCCCGCGAGACGTTGGGTGAGGCCAGGGAGTCCATCGAGTCGATCGAGCGGCATGAGTTGAGGAGCTTCCCGATCCGGGTGGCGGCCGAAGAGTACCTCAGGCTCGGCGAGATTGAGGAAGCGGAAGCGCTCGCGGCGGAACTCGTCGAGCGAGGAGACGCGGACAGCAACGATTGGCTCAAGCTTCATGAGGCCAGGCGAGCGTCGGGCGATGATCTGGGGGCACGGGCCGCCTTGCGGAACGGGCTCGAACGTGCAGAGGCCGAGCTCAGGACGATCATCATCCGAGAGTCTTCCAGGCCTGATCGCTCAAACGGCTGGGATCCGTTGCTCGCCACGACCAACAGGATCGTGCTGGCGGCGTCGAATCTCGCCCGAATCCGCCTGAAGCTCGATGGGACTCGGGCCGCGATCGAGACGGCCGCGCAACTTCCCGAGAAAGCCAGGGACGAGTTCCTTCCCAACCTGGCGGCCCTGCTCGCAGAGGACGGGGAACTCGACGCAGCCCGCGGCGTGCTCCAGAGCATCGACGATCCCGAACTCCGTGACCGTGTCATCGTCCGCGTGGCGCTGGCGATGCCAGGCCCCTTAGAGACGGAGCCGCCGGCCGGCCCCGAGCCGGACGAGGTCCCGTGACCTCGGACGGCTCACATCGGCAAGGACCTGGGAATCGGAAGGGCGGGGCCGACACCTCCAGGGATGCCAAAGCCCCGCGCCCCTACCCCGGATCGTCCCGCTCAGAGCATCGGCCAGAGCCAGGCGCCGAGCATGGTCGCCCCCAGGCCGACGAGGCCCATGATGCCGGTCATGGGCGTGACGGTCTTCAGGCCTTCGGCCTCGGTCAGGCCGGACATCTGGAGGATGACCCAGAAGCCGCTGTCGGCCATCCAGGCGACGGGCTTCGAGCCGCAGCCGATCGCCATGGCGAGGTAGACGGGGTGGCAGCCGAGCGCCCCCGATTCGGCCAGGGGGGCGAGCACGCCGACGGCCGTGATCATCGCCACCGTGGCCGATCCCTGGGCCGATCGGACCAGGGCCGTCACCAGGAAGGCGACCGGCAAGACAAAGGCGGCCGAGCTGCCCCCCGCCATCGCCTCGATCGACTGAGCGACCCCGCCTTGCCGGATCGCCGCGCCGAAGGCACCGCCCGACGAGGTGATGAGGATGATCACCCCGCCCCCGGCCAGGGCACTCCGCACGGCCTCGGCCAGGGACTTCCGATCGACCCCCGGGCGGGCGATCAGCATGCTCATGGCCACTCCGGCGGCGATCGTCAGCGCCACGTTCTTGTCCCCAATCGTTCGCACCAGGGGGGTCACGGCCGCCACCCATCCGAGCGGCTCGGCCCCGTCGAGCCGCTCCAGATACGTGCTGAGCGTCACGTCCGAGGCGATCAGCAGGAAAGGGAGGACGATCGGCGTCAGGGCCAGCCAGAGCGGCGGCAGCTCGGAGTCAGGCTTGCGGATCACGGCTTCGAGATCCTCGATCGACAGGTCGGCCGACTCGCGCAAGGGGATGTCCATCCGGCGATTCAAGATCCGGGCGAAGGCGTACCCTCCCAGCGCCGCGATCGACCCAACCACCATGCCGGCGACTCCCATCGTCACCAGGTCCACGCCGAGTTCCCCGGCCACGAGCAACGGCCCCGGCGTCGGCGGGACGAGGGAGTGGGCCATCGTCGCCCCGGCCACGATCGAGAGCACATAGAGCAGGTAATCGCGGCGGCTCCGTAGCCACATCGCCTTGCCCAAAGGCATGATCAAGTAAAAGACCGTGTCGAAGAAGACCGGGATCGCCAGCACGAACCCGCTGCCCAGGAACGCCAGCGAGGCCCGAGCCTGTCCCACCAGGTTGACGGCCGACCGGACCACGCGATCGGCGGCGCCGCTGTCGAGCAGGCACTTGCCGATGATCGCCGCCATCGCGATCAGGATGCCGATGCTCGCGGCCGTGTCACCGAACCCCTCGGCCACGCGGGCCGCCGGGGTCGACGAGGCGAAGGCGTCGGCCCGCTTGGCGGTCCAGTCCCCGGCGGCGAGCCTCGCCTCGGGGATCGACCGGAGCGTCTCGGCCGGCGTCAAGGTCGCCACGACGAACGCCGCCAGCAGCAGGGCCAGGAAGGCGTGCAGGCGCAGGGCCAGGATGCCGAACAGGACCAGGGCGATGGCCAGGCCAAGGGTCGCGACAGGGTGCATGAGACGACACTCCCGAAGACGCTCCGACGCTCGGACACCATCACGTCAGGCCAGGCCCGTCAGCGGCAAGACGACGGCCAGCACCAGGCTGACGATCAGGCCGACCGTGCCAAGCACCAGGAGCAGGGGGGTCCAGCTCTTGAGCGCCTCGGCCTCGGTCAGCCCGCTCATCTTGGCGAAGACCCAGAAGCCGCTGTCGTTCATCCACGAACCGATCAACGATCCGCTGCCGATCGCCGTGGCCAGATAGGCCGGGTGATACCCGAGCACCGCCCCGCCTCCGGTCGGGATCAGGGCCGCGATGATCCCCGAGGCGGTGATCATCGCCACGGTGCTCGACCCCTGCGCCACCTTCAGGACCGCCGAGACCCCGAAGCCGACGAACAGCAGGATCAGGCCCGATCGCTTCGCCGCATCCGGAGCATCCCCCGAGCCGAACGCATCTTCCAGGACCGCGCCGATCTGAGCCTGCTGGAGCATCGCCCCGAAGGCGCCGCCCGCCGCCGTGATCAAGATAATCACACCTGCGCTCATGAGCGATTGTTCGACCAGTTTCGCGATCTCCTCGCGTCCGTGCCGCTGCTGCCGGACCAGCAGCAGCATGCTCACCGTGGCCGAGAGCAACAGAGCAAAGTTGGCGTCCCCCACCAACGACGCCACGTTCGAGGCCCGCCGCAGCGGCGTCTCCCACTCGTGCCGTCGCAGGACCGTCTCGGGGTAAAGTTCCTCCAGGATCAGGCGATTGGCCCGTTCCACCTCGGCCTCGGACAGCCGGGAAAGGTTCGTGGGGCTCAGGGCCTTCTCCGCTCCACGTTGATTGATGACAGCTTCATTTAAGACCAGGGCGATCGTTTCGGCCGAGGGGGTGTTGCGGTCTAGCTCGGCGTCGGTCAGGAGGGTGTTGAGCAAGGCCAGGGGGGAGTCGGGCGGGAGGTCTTCGGCCCCCAACGGCCCGAGGAAGCCGGCGGGATCGGCCACGTCTTCGGCGACGATCCGGGCGGCGTGCTCGGTATCGGCCATCGTCTTCAAGACGGTGTTCAGGGTAATGAGCAAGACCGGCAGAGCCACCGGCAAGATGGCCAGACCGAGCGGCGGCAGCAGCTCGTCTCGCGGCGGTTTCGGCTCGGTGATCCCGCCGATCGGCCGCATGGGCACGGGCATGCGCCGGTCGGCCCAGCCGCCGAACGCCAGGCCGGCCATCGCCGCCGGCAGGGCCACGGCAATGCCGATGAGGATCATCACCCCCAGATCGATTCCCAGGTTCGCCGCCATCAACAGCGGCCCCGGCGTCGGCGGCACGAGCGTATGCGTGATCGCTCCACCGCACGCAATGGCAAGAACATATTTGAGATAGTTCGTTCCCGTTCGCCGAAAGAGGGATCGGCCGAGGGGGACGAGCAGGTAGAAGACCGTGTCGAAGAAGACCGGCACGGCCAGGACGAACCCGCTGCCCATCAGGGCGGTCGAGGCCCGCTTCTCTCCCAGGACGCGGAGGAAGAAGCGGACGATCCGATCGGCCGCGCCGCTTTCCATCAGGCAGGTGCCGATGATCGCCGCCAGGGCGATGACGATGCCGATGGTTCCGGCCGATGCGCCGAAGGCCAGGGCAACCCGGCTGATCTTCTCGGCGATTGGTCCCGGAGCCATCAGGCTGACCAGGATGGCCGCGGTGATGAGGGCCAGGAAGGCATTGAGCCGCAAGACGAGGATCATTCCCACGACCGTCGCAATGCCGATGGCCAGAATGATCAACGGGTGAATCTCCATCGACGCCCTGTGCCTCCGCCGGTTCGGTCCGAGCCGATGGGATTCGGACGAGGTTGTGGCTGGGCCAGGAGGGGGCTGATCCCCTTCGGCCCACCGACCGCCCGAGCCGGCTCGATCGTGATTCGCCTTCGATGACCCCGAGATCACGTCTCGCAACGCCCCGAACCGATCGGCCCGGAAGGCGATGCGGGACCGACACTATCACGCCGGTTGCCTCGTCGCAAACCTCCAGCGTCTGGATCGGTTGGCGATTCTGCCCTCGACCTCGTACAGTATCTCTGGTCGCGGGCGGATCGACGCGGAAGTGTTTGGACCCAGGTTTTGCGGAGCTTGACCCATGAGCACCCCGGCACTGGCGATGGTCGTGATGATGGCGCTGGCCTCGGCCTCGGCTTCGGGATCGGTCGCGGCCCATCCGTTCCATGTGACGATCGCCGAGGTCGAGTTCAACGCCGAGGCCGGCACGCTGGAGATGGCGATCCGGATCTATAACCCCGGCGACCTGGAACAGGCCCTCAGCCTCCGCGAAGGAGAGCGGGTGAACCTGGAGCAGACCGAGAAGGTCGACGAGATGATCCTCGACTACCTCCGCGACTGCCTGGTCATCACCCCTCCCGACGGCGAAGCGGCCGAGCTGGCATGGGTGGGCAAGGAGGTGAGTGTCAAGACCACCTGGCTGTATGTCGAGGCCCGCTTGCCCGACGGTCCCGAGGGGGCCAGCTTTACGAACCGGTTGCTCTTTGAGATCGAAGCCGACCAGGTCAACACCATGGTTTTCGGCCGGGCGAGAGATCGCGTCTCGCTTCGGTTTACCCGAGACGATCCGACCCATCGGTTCCAGCGGCCCGGCGCCTCGTCCTCGCCCCGGAAACCATGACCCCGAAGCTTCTTCCGAAATCGTCCCGGTACCCGATAGCCCGGACATCTTGCTCGGATTATCGTATGTCCCGCCGGGCGACGTCTTGCCACGCGGGCCCGGTGTGCGAGACCACGGTGTCTCGATCTTATGGTTCCAAGACTCGGGAGTCCGTATTCCATGACGAAGAAATGGATCATGCTGGCCAGCGCCTTCCTGTTCACCACCGCCTTCCTGACCGGATCGGCCCGGTTCGTCGCCGAAGACGAGCCGATCACCATCTCAGAGGTCATGAAGGAGGCCATGAAGGGGGGCCTGAACAAGAAGGTGGCCGGTGGCGAGGCGTCGGCCGAGGAAAAAGATCGCCTGCTCGTCCTGTACAAGGGACTGGCCGAGAACGAACCGCCCCAGGGTGACCTGGAAAGCTGGAAGGCCAAGACCGAGGCCCTCGTCCTCGCCGCCGAGTCCGCGGTGAAGGGGGAAGACAAGGCTCCCGCCTTGCTCAAGGGAGCGGCCAACTGCAAGGCCTGCCATGATGCCCACCGCCCCTGATCGGCGACGGTGATGCGCCCTGCCGCGCATCGAACCGGCCCGGCCGGCGGTCGGCTCGACCCGATCGGCCGGGCCTTCCCGATCGCTCCGCCCCGATCCGAAGGGGAGGATCGGTCGGGGCTCTCGGCTGGATTGCGCCTGGCGATCAGCGATACGATAGACTTGCCTGAGCTGATGCCCCGCCGCCAAGGCCCCGACCGAGGAGAGAACCCCGCGATGAAAAGCGATCGACGATCCCCGATCGAACGGATGGCCCGCATCGCCATGCTGCTCGGCGTCGCGCATCTGACCCTCGCAGGCGCCTTGCCAGCGCAGGACACGAAACAGGACCAGGAGCAAGAGGCCCCGCCCGCCGCTCGACCCCGAGGGGTTCCTCAGATCAGGGGAGGCCAGGGCGACAATCCCCAGGCCGACGCGGAAGAGGCCCCGCCGGGAGGGCTGCGATTGCCTCCCGAGAACCCGCCGGGGGAGATCGCCGCGGGGCCGGCCGCCGACCCGCTCGGCCCGGCCGCCATGCCGGCCGACGCGGCCCGCCCGCCCGTGGCCCGGCCGGCCGACCCGAACATGCCGATCGTCCCCCAGTGGCCGTTTCGCTACGAGCTGACGATCGCCAGCTTCGACGGCGCTCCGCTGGCCGTGCGGTACTACCCGTCGCAGCTCGGCTCGACCGCGCCGGTGGTCTTGCTCGTGCACGACCTCGGCCCCGGCCGATCGAGCCAGGACTTCGACGCCGCGGTCGCCGATCTGGAGAACCAGGGGATCGCCACCCATCTGCAGCAGCTCGACTACGCCGTGCTTGCCGTCGATCTCCGCGGCCACGGGCAGAGCCCGGCGCGGTCGAGAGGAAGCGTCGGCAACCCCTTGCTGCGGTGGATCGGAGACCTGCAGGCGGCCTACCGGTTCCTGCTCGATCGGCACAACCGGCGCGAGCTGAACCTGGCAAAGTTCGCCGTCGTGGCGCTGGGAGATGGGGCCAATCTGGCGGCTCATTGGGCGACGGCTCCGGGGGGGGCGGTCTCGATCGAAGGGCGGACGAGCGACCTGGCCGCGATGGTCCTGATCTCCCCCCGCCCAACGCTCAACGATCGGCCCATTGAACCGGCCGTCACCGCCCTCGCCCCCCGATTGCCGATCTTGCTGCAAGCCGGGGCCGGAGACGCCGAACGCTCGGCCCTGGCCGATGCCCTGCGACCGACCATCGAACGCCAGCGCCTGAGCCGGGTGACGTTGACCGAAACCCGATTGCCCGCCACGAATCTCCTCCGCTTCGCCCCCGAAGCCACCACCCCGCTGATCGAGTTCCTCGACACCACCGTCAAGGTCCGCGCCGATGAGTGGGAACCGCGGTACAACCTCGACCCGGTCGTCTACACCAACGTCCGCGTGACCAACCTCAACGACGAGGCCGAGGCCGAAGCCCAGCCCGCCGCCGCCCCCCGTCCCCCTCAACCTCCGGCCGAGGCGAATGAGGCCGACGGCCCCGGCCGCTCCTCCTGATCGGGCTCGTCTCAAGGAGCCGGGCCGCCACTGGCCCGGCTCCCACCTCGCGCGACGCGATGCGAACCGGCTCGAACACGAGCAATCAGATTTCTTGATCAAAAGGAATCATTGATTCCAAGAAATGCAAAGTTGATTATACTCCTCGAAATCCGGCGATTGCCCCACCGACCACCAGGACGATGCCGAAGATGATGACCAGGAGGAACAGCATCAGCACGATGACCGCGACGATCGAGACGCCGAGGGCCTTCCAGGCGGAGTAGCCTTCGACCTCTCCCAGCCCGTGCAGGAAGACGACGAGGGTCCAGATGCCCAGGACCAGGATGGCGAGCGCTTCCAGGCCGCCGAGGGCGACCATGGTGTTGAGCAGGGCCGGGTTGGACTCGACCCGGGGCATCTCGGACTGGAACATCTCGCCACGGAAGAGGATCAGTTGGGGGATCCAGAAGACCATGGTCGTGAGGACGGGAACGAGCGACTAGGCCATGGCCGTGCGGATGTGTTCGCTCTCCCCCCGACCGCCGAACCAGCCGGAAACCCACCGGAGCAAGGCGCTGCCGAGGTACAGCCAGATGATGCCGCCGATCGGACCGAGCAGCACCGCGATGCCGAGGATGGCGACCAGCGGCATCAGGTCTCCGGCGTTGCGCTCGACGGCCCGGCTCAGCGAACTGTTGATGCCACTGAGCGCCGCCAGGAGCATGACGTTGCGGGTCGGGTCGGTCGCGACGAGGTAGCGAATGGTCGCCCGAGGGCGTCGCCAGATGGTCTTCCACGGATTCGGGTCGGGCCCGAGCCCCGGCACCTCCTGAGGGGTGCGGATCTCGTCATGCCGCCCGATCGGCGCACGATAGGGGTTCTGCAGATCCTCATCTTCGTCGTAACTGGCCATCTCGGAGACTCCCGAATCGGGCCTGGATGGGACGGTGACGTGAGCCGCTCCAGACGTATACACAGCCCTGAACGTGATTGCAAGAATCACGCAATGAATCCCTCGTCCGTTGGCGAAGAATGAAGCGGACACGACGAAGGCACAGGCGAACGGGGCCGATCCGATCCCCCCTTCCCAGAGAGGATTCGTCGCAACCGCGAAGACGTTGCCGCAGGAGTACGGCTTCCAACCTCAACTGATGCGCCGCTCCTTGTCTTGGGTGGTCCCGGTTGCTCGCCAACCGGGGCGGCGCAGCCGAAAGAGGCAACGGAAGGCCGCACTGAGACCTCTCGTCGCTCCGCGACCCCGGTTGGCGAGCAACCGGGGCCACCCACAACGCATCCGTTGAGGGTGGAAACGATACGACGGAGGGACGAATCGACGGACCTCACGACCGTCGCGCGGCGGCGGCCCGAGCGCGTCGGGCGCGGCGGTTCTCCCGAGGGGAGGCGGCCGGCAGGGAGATCAAGGGGCGGCCAGGGGTGATCGCGGGGCGATTGCTGGGGGCATCGGCTTCGTTTCGCAAGGGGGACGATCCGGCGACGGGTTCGTTTCGCAAGGGGGATCCGGGGGCATCGGCTTCGTTTCGCAAGGGGGGGGAATCGGCGATGGCTTCGATGGGCGCGGGGGGGCGATCGGGAGCGGTGCGGTCAACGGAGGGGGATCGGGACGGTCGAGGGCCGGGGGGAAGGCTCGGGACGGCGGGGGCGGGTCGGGAGGCGAGGGATTGCAGGCGGCGCAACTCGTTGAGATTTTTGGAGAACTGGCGACGTGCGTCGGCGGCGTAGCGTTCGAGGAGGCGGATGGCGGGGGGATCGTCGGCGTCGAGGCCGAGCGCGGCGTCGGTCTGGGCGCGCTCGTCTCGGGCGTGGAGGTAGGCGTCGAGGCGCTCACGGAGGGCGGCGGTCGATCGGGCCACGAGGTCGAGGCCGGGGGCTTCGGTCTTATCCTCGGGGTCGAGGTCCCAGGGGCCGGAACCGTCGCGCGCCGCGGTCGAGACACCGAGCAGGTCGAGGGCGAGGTTCCAGGTGTCTCGGGTCCAGCCTTCGTGACGGTTGAGGGAGTCGAGGACCTCGTCCCACCGCTCCAGGAGCCAGAGGACCCCATGCTTGCTCTGAAGCAAGATGGGTTGAATGCGATCGGGATGCGTGGCGAGCCGCGCGGCGAGGGAGGCGATCTCGGCGGCGCGGTCGTCGTCCCAGCTTTCGGCGGCGCGGGCGGAGCGTTCGGCGCGGGCGGCTCGGATGCGATCGTCGCAGCAATCGAGGCGGACGGATTCGGCCACGAGGCGTTCGAAGAACCATTCCTGCGCCGACCCCTCGGGCCGGTAATCGTTGCGCCACTGGGCCTTGCGCGTTTCGATCGCCTCGACCATGTCGGCGCAGAGGTGCGTCCCAAGTTTCGAGAGACCGTGCGTCCGGGCGTTCCGGCTCGATCGGGCCTTGCCCTCGATCGTCTTCGGGCCGGTGGACAGGAGGGCGTTCAGGCGGTTGGCGATCGTCTGCTTCAGGGTGGTGTGGGCCATTGGAGCGTGCTCCCAGAAGGTGAGCGAGACACAAGAGGTGCGCCATTCGAATCCATCGGGCGAGCGGCCCCACGGTGGGTTTCGGCAGGGCGAGGACCGCGCGACTTATTTGATAGCATCTGGAAAACGGCGAGGCTTTATTGCGTTTTTCCGTGAGAGTAGCTGGGCGATCAGGCGTTTTTGTTGAGGTGTGGGAGAGGCATTCCTTACTGGCAATGGCCGAGTGGTATGGCCATGTCCGCGTGACCATCCTCGGAGGAAGGAGGGGCTGGGAGCATGCCCGCAGCTTCGTGGGCATGCTCCCAGCAGCTTGCTTGCCTGCCGTTCGTATTGCAAAATAGAGCGATCGATTCACACAGGCCCCTAGGGTGGTCCTGATAGGCTGCGGCCGGTATTCTCCAGGAGATCTGCTGGAAGGAGTGATCTTGTTGAAACGGACGGCAAAGGTAGGCTGAAGACATGAGGAAGCCTCGGCAACTGAGCCTTTTTACCAATATTGCCGAGACTGACGTGCTCGCAACCGAATTCTCCGAGCAGCCGTCGGAGCGGGGCCTCTTGGCCATTGCAATGGCTCTTGGGGCTCGGGAAGTCGCAGGCTGGTCTTCTGAGGAAGAGCACTTCACGGCCAATCTACCGACTGTTCCACCTTCACTTCGGGATCGAATCCAGGAACAAATACTCGCCGGTTTCGATCCGCTCGGAGAAGCGTTCTGCAGGCTCCGCCCACCTGTAGAACGCCGGAAAACTGGTGCCATTTTCACTCCTCAGCCAATTACCACGGCTATGGTTGATTGGGCAGAGCAGTTTGCAACTCCTGAACGTGTCATTGATCCCGGCATCGGATCCGCCCGTTTTGCCCTTGCCGCTGGGAGAAGATTCCGTGATGCAACGATTCTTGGTATCGAGGTGGATCCCCTGTCCGCCGTCATCGCTAGGGCGAATCTGTCAGTGGCGGGGTTCGCCCACCGATCAAAGGTCATCCTAGGTGACTTTCGCAGTGTCCCAATTTCGTCGATTAACGGCAAGACACTGTATATTGGCAACCCACCATATGTTCGCCACCACCTAATTGGCTCCCAATGGAAGCGATGGCTTATCGAGGAAGCGTCCCGCTTAACTCTCTCAGCGAGTCAGCTTGCTGGGCTGCATGTTCACTTCTTCCTCGCAACGGTTGCGAAAGCAGCACCAGGCGATTTTGGCGCGTTTATTACCGCAGCGGAGTGGCTCGATGTCAACTATGGCAGTCTCGTTCGCGACCTATTCATCGGCCCCCTCGGCGGGCAACGGATCGTCGTTATCGAGCCGACTGCTCTGCCTTTCCCTGATGCCGCCACGACGGCGGCTATCACCACCTTTAAGATCGGGAGCCAACCGAAGCAGATTCGCATGAAACGAGTCGAGTTGCTGGACGATCTGCAACTCAGCGGCGACGAGCGCGTGGTTCGGCGAGAGCGGCTAGAGACCGAGGTCCGCTGGTCGCACCTCACTCGCCGAGTCCGTAGGGGTCCGGCAGGATACGTCGAACTAGGCGAGGTCTTCCGCGTTCATCGTGGCCAGGTTACCGGCGCAAACAAAGTCTGGATCGAGGGTCCGTTAAGTAAGGGTCTTCCATCGTCGGTCCTCTTTCCATCCATTACTAAGGCACGCGAGCTCTTTCTTGCAGGAAAAGTGCTGGAAGATGCTTCGATATTGCGACGAGTTATAGACCTACCCGTGGATCTAGATGTCTTTGATACGCCAGTGCGACGAGAGATTGATCGTTTCCTCGACCGTGCAAAAAAACTCGGCGCGCATCAGACATACATTGCGACCAATCGCCGCGCATGGTGGTCGGTAGGGCTGAGACAGCCTGCCCCGATACTCGCTACGTATATGGCCCGCCGACCCCCTGCGTTCGTGCGGAACCGTGCAGAGGCACGGCACATCAATATCGCGCATGGTCTCTACCCAAGAGAAATTCTGAGTGACTGCATTCTGCAAAACCTTGTAGATTACCTGTCAGGCGCCGTAAACACGAATGAGGGACGCACTTACGCAGGTGGACTAACGAAATTCGAGCCCCGGGAAATGGAACGTCTTCTTGTTCCCGGTCTGGATATTCTCTCGCAAGGTGCGACATGATCGATCCGCCCCGGTGGACCACCGAGGAATTTGAGAGAGATCGGCAGATAGCCATCTCAATCTTCCGACGTGAGCGACTACGGGAGCCGTTGGAAGCATACCTCGAAGTCTTTGATGAATATCAAGGATTCTTTGAGGACCTTCTCGAACAGACCGTAGATCTTACACAGCTACGCGAAAACGGGCTTCAGGTTCTCACTGACAAGAAGCTTCACGAGGCATTCCGCTACCTCGCCGGCCCTCCCATATCAACTGATGACCTCAAGACGGTCGCCGAGACAACGTCGCTGAGCAAGAAAGGCCTCCAACAGGATCCGGAGTTAGTTAACCGTGTAGTGGAACTCATCCTCATTGCCCTCGATCGAAGGCGGTTTCCGTGGGTAGCGGATGATCGCGAGGCTACGGAAGCTGAACGAGGTGCGGCAGTATTGGCATCTGCGGCTCTCATAGCGACGCAGCGGCTCGGGACCGCGCGTCGGCACGAAGGGAAAAGCGCACAGGAGCAGCGAGTAGAAGATGCCATGCTGGGTGTTGGTTTCAAGAAGGTACCGACGCGGGCAATCCCCACGCTGCCGCTTGCGCCGGGGCTCGGCGAGTTCTGTGGCGAAAGCGAACTCGGCACACGGAAGGCGGATTTCGTAATTCGTCTATGGGACCATCGCGTCATGCCGCTCGAATGCAAGGTATCCAACTCCGCGCTCAACTCCGTCAAGCGTCTCAACAATGATGCTGCCGTGAAAGCAGAGGTATGGCGTAAAGACTTTGGTGAAACGCAGGTCGTGTCCACCGCAGTCATCAGCGGCGTCTACAAGCTTCAGAAACTAGAAGAAGCGCAGCGACGTGGCCTCACAATCTTCTGGGCCCACAGTCTTAATGCCATGCTTGATTGGATTGAGAAAACTAGACCTTAGGAGTGACCTCTCTCTTTGAGGGGTGGTATGGCCACGAAGACGTGGCCATGATCGAGCGGCAGGCGAATGGGGCATGCCCAGGTGGACGTGGGAATGGCACGCGGCAAACCAGCGGAAATCACCCGGCCAAGGCTTCACGCGAAGAGGCACCGCATGGGTGGAAGAAGCGCCGGAGCGGAAGGTATCGCGGTTCTTTCTTCGATGAATCTTGATCTGACCTGTTGACAGCGGGGGCTGGTGTCGTTCATCGTCAGGAGAGGACGGCGGCCTGCCGATCGCCCGAGGTGTTCCGAGGCGTGGTGCCTTCTGGATCGGACGCGGGGACTCACCGTCTCGGGATGCGAACGATCGAGAGAGGCTCATCATGGCCATCGTGGATGTGGAATGCTCGGAGTGCGGCGTGACGTTGCAGGTGGACGAGACCGTGATGGGCTCGACGATGACCTGCCCGAAGTGCAAGCTCCCCTTCTTCGTCGAGCCGGCCGGCGCGTATGGCCTGGTCGAGGACCCGCCGAGACGCTTGAGCCGATCGCCTCGATCGGATTCGGGCTCCGCGGCCGTGGAACCGCCGGAAAGCGCCGAGCAGCGCCGGATCCGAGAGCAGATGGAACGCTGGGCCGGCGCTGAGGACGCCTGAGACCGCGTTGCAGTGAAGATGGCCATTCGTGATGACGGGGCCACCCGCAGGTCCGCCCGGGGTCCGCGTGCGCGGAACCCGGGGCACCCGGCGCGAAGGTCGATCTGGCCACCCAGCCTCGTAGGGTCCGCACAGGGATTGGGATAGAATGAAGGGCGAGGGTGGGTCGGCCCGGATTGGAGGGGGTCGGCCGAGGGTGTGCGGACCAGGGCCTGAGCCAGCGGTTATGCCAGGATCGACACGAGCGGTGATTGCGGCGGATTCGCCCACGACGGCGGAGGCGGGGGCGAGGATCGCCGAGGAGGGGGGGAACGCCGCCGATATTGCCGTGGGGGCGGCTCTGGTGGCGACGATGACCGAGGCGTTGATGTGTTCGCTCAGCGGCTCGGGGTTCGCGATGGTGGCGACGAAGGGGAAAGCGGCCGAGCTGATCGACGGGGCGCACACGGTGCCGGGGCTCGATCCGACGTGCAGGAGGTCGGGCGAGGAGCTGGACGTGGTCGATTACCTGCTGCCGTACGGGAGCGGGATTGCGATCAAGATCGGCCGGGGGACGGTGGCGGTGCCGGGCGTGCCGGCGATGCTGGAGACGCTCTGGAAGCGGCACGGAAGGTTGCCGTGGGCCGAGCTGGTGGCGCCGAGCATCGAGCTGGCACGGTCGGGATGGCCGGCGAGCAAGACGATGAGCGACTACCTGGCGAGGGTCGGGCCGGGGTCGTATGTGAGGCAAGAGGAGTGTTTGCGGACCTACTTCCCGGACGGTCGGAACCCGGCGGCGCCGGGGAGTCCGTTCCGATTGCCGGGGATGGCCAGGACGATGGAGGCGATCGCCCGGGAAGGGGCGCGGTCGGTGTATGAGGGGGACATTGCCGAGGCGATCGTACGGGAGATGCAGGACTACGGGGGCCTGATCGCGCGAAAGGACCTGCAATCGTACCGCGCGGAGGTGAGGCGGCCGTTGATGCTGCGGTCGCGCGGGTGGACGCTGGACCTGAACCCGCCGCCGAGCATCGGGGGGGCGGCGCTGGGGGTCTTGATCGGCTGGCTCGATCGGGCCTGGCCAAGCGAGACGTCGCACGGCGAGCGGGCGTTGGTGATCGCCAGGGCGCAGCGGACGTTGCTGGAATTGCGCGCGGATGTGATCGAATCGGGTGATTTTGATGAGGCGATGGCGCGGTCGCTGCTGGAGGAGACGGGGCTCTTGCCGTGGCTTCCGAGGCTTTCCAGCCCCGGCACGACGCAACTGAGCGTGGCGACGGGAGACGGCAGTCTTGTCTCGATCGCGATGAGCAACGGCTACGACGCGGGGATCAACATTCCGGGGACGGGGATCACCTGTAATAACGCGTTGGGAGAGCCGGAGCTGAATCCGGGGGGATTTTTGGCCCTGGCGCCGGGAGCGCGGATCGTCTCGAACATGGCGCCGACGGTGGCGCTGGCCGACGACGGCAGGAGGCTGGCGTTTGGGACGCCGGGGGCGTCTCGAATCACGACGGCCCTGGCGCAGACGTGGGCGTGGATGGCGTTCGAGGGGCTGGAACCGGGGGATGCGGTGGCGGCGCCTCGGTTGCACGTTGAACCGTCGGCCGAGGGTGGGCGGCCGATCGCCCGAAGCGAGCCGGGATTCGACACGTCGTTGCTCGAACCGTTCTTCGAGGTGCGCGCGTTTGATCACCCGGACATGTATTTCGGCGGGGTGAAGCTGGTGATGGCCGGGGCCGACGGGTCACTGATGGGTCGGGCTGATTTGAGGCGCGAGGGGGCGGTGCGGGAGGTGGGGTGATCGGGATTGGTCGGCGCCGGGCGGCCGGGGATCAGGGCTCCGCGGTCCGGGGGGCGGGCCAGCACCCCTGGAGATGGTCCTTGATCAGGGCGGCATGCGAGAGAGGGCGGGAGAGGTCCTCGACATCCGCGTTGGTTTCGTAGTCGAGGAGCACCAAGGGGCGATCGGCGGCGAGCCGCCTCAACTGTTCGACCTCGGCCGCCAGGCGGTGCTCAAGCACCCATCGGTAGGCTGGCAAATAAATGCGCAGGCGAGCGCTGAGGTAGTCGAGGAGCGTGTCGCCCTCGACGCCGAAGCGGTGGCCGAGCACCGCTCCTCGCCTGGCGCCCCCGCGCTTGATTCCTGACATGCGGGTGATGGCCCACTTGCCGGGGTCGATGTCCTCTCGCTCGAAGACCTTCAACCCCTGCCACAATCCTTCGACCGACTGGGCCGTCTGGGACCCGGAGTTCGGGATCGGGATGCCGCCATGTGGATAGAAGGGGCTGAACCGGACCCAGGGTTCGACCCCCTTGGAGGTCACGTCGATGATGACAGCCCCGGGCCATTGAGCCTCGACGGTTGCGAGCTTCTTGCGGCGGCTCTCGACGGCGACGATCAATTCCAAGGCCCTCCGTCGCCTGTCCTGATCTCAAAGGAATCGGTGGATGCCCCCGGCGGCGTAAAGGCTTGCAACCGGGGCGTCAGTGGCGAGGGGCCATCGCATCGGCATCGGTCCGTCCGGGGTTGTCACGACCCCGGCCACCCCTTGTTCATGTGAAGTGCCTCTGCGGCATTGCCTTTAGCGGGGGATGGGTTCGAGCCCGTCCTGGCGGCCGATTTCGTTGGGAGGGGGCTGGACGACGGGCTGGTCGGGGTTGCGGACGATCCGCCAGCCGTCTTTCTGGGCCTGCTGGGCCTTGGCGGAGTCCCAGACGAACAGCTCGGGCTTGATGGCGACGTTGGCTTTGAGTTCCTTGATGTAATAGTTCTGCTTGTCCTTGCCGTTGGGGGCGAGGGTGTGGATGCTCTTCGGCTGGAGGGTCTTGGCGTCGAGGATCAGGACGGCGACGGAGAAGGCGTCGCGGTCGGCGGCGATCTTGGGGTAGATGGCGATCCGGTGGGTGCCTTCCTGGTTCGGCGGCATGAGGTTGGCGCGGTAGCGGCGCTTGAAGTCCTCGATGTTCATGCGAAAGAGGAAGGGCAGGGGGCCTTCTTCGAGGGCGCGCTGCTGGGCGTCCTTGGGCAGGGGGAAGATGGTGATCTGGCGGAGCGGGCCGTCAAACTCGACCACCTCGCCGCCGTTGGCGAGGATGCGGCGGTCGAAGACGAATTTTTCTTCCCCCTCGTCGCCGGTCTGCTTCTCCAGTTGCAGAACGACGAGGTTCGGCCGGCGGAGGTAGGCGGCCCCCTTGTAGACCTTGCGGTCGCCGACGATGGTCATCTCGTCGACCTGCTCGAAGGTGGCGTAGAGGGTCTCGATCTTGCCGCTGGTCTGCTCCCAGCGGGCGAGGACGGCGTCGAGTTCGGGGTCGCTCGGGGCCTGCTCGGGAGCGGCGGGCTGAGCCTGAGTTTGGGCCGGGGCCTGAGCCGGGGCTGGGGTGGAGGCCCGCTGGACCGAGGGATCATAGGTGGCGCCTCGGGCCGGGCCGGGGATGGCCGGGGCAGGGGGAGTCTGGCTCGCGCCGGCTCGGGTCTGGGGGCGGGGGGCCTGGCCTGGATTCGAGGGGGTCGCCTGGCCCTTGGCCGCGGCCATCGGGCCGAGTGCGGCGAGGAGGCCGACGATCAGGGGAGCGATCCGTCGCATTCCGCGTCCCTCCGGGATCGGGTTGTTCGGGGCTGGCCGGGCCGACGCCCCGCAAAGGGCGCAATCCAGCCTTCGGGCAAGCAAACGGCCCGAGATCGAGGCGGATCGTACCGGATCCCCCCAATCTTGACCACCCGAGGCGGCGGGTCTTTCGGTTTTTCGAGGAATTCTCGGAACCGATCGGACGAGAACCCCGCCGCGGCCGTTGAAACCCGAAGGACCGAACGGGAGTATCTCCGAAGATCGGCCGCGGGCCGTGGGGCCCATTGGGTTGGTTCGGGTTTCGTGGATTCCGGCTCAGAAGACGCTTCAAAAAGGGGATCAGACAGGATGACTCGGTACGCGATCGCGGGAACGCTGGCCGCCTGCTTGCTGGTCGGCCTGGGGACGGGTGGGGGGTCGGCCTTCGGAACCGAGGGGGCCGACGTGCCGACGTATCATCGAGACGTGGCACCGATCCTTCAGCGTCACTGTCAGGACTGCCACCGGCCGGGAGAGGTCGCGCCGTTCTCGCTGCTGGAGTACGACCACGCCAGGCGGCGGGCGTCGGACCTGCTGCTCGTCGTTGAGGAACGGCGGATGCCCCCCTGGCCGGCCTCGAAGGACTTCGGCGGGCCGTTCCGGGATGAGCGGATCCTGTCGGACGCCGAGATCGACACCCTTCAGCGCTGGCTCGACGCAGACACCCCCGAAGGGGACCCGGCCGACGCCCCCGAGCCCCTCACCTTCGCCGGCGACTGGCCGATGGGTGAGCCGGACCTGATCCTGACGATGGCCGAGCCGTACGCGCTTGGGGCCGAAGGGGACGACGAGTTCCGCGTCTTCGTCTTGCCGACCGATCTGCCCGAGGACCGCTGGATCCGGGCCGTCGACTTCAAGCCGGGCAACCGCCGGGTGGTGCATCACGTGATCGCGGGGACGGATACCTCGGGCCGAGCCCGGGAGCTGGACGCGGAGGACGAGACACCGGGCTACTCGGCCGTCGGCGGGTTCGGCGACGGGGTGCCGATCCGGTCGTTCCTGCCGATCTGGGTGCCGGGCAGCACGCCTCGGGACGCTCCGGAGGACGCCGGCTACCTCTTGCCGAAGGGGGCCGACGTGTTGATCCAGGTGCACTACCACAAGAGCGGCAAGGTGGAGGAGGACGCCACGGCGATCGGCCTCTATTTCTCGGATGAGCCGCTCGGCCGGGAAGTGCGCACGGGGTTCGTCTTCCCGGACGTCTCGATGTTCCAGGCCATGAAGGCCCGCGCGGCGATGCAGGAGAAAGGGGGTCGGCCGGGCCTGAACGAGTTCATGCGCGAGGTGCTTGTGATTCCTCCCGGCGAGGCGAACTATGAGGTGAAAGGATCAACGCGCCAGGGTGGGGTGATGGGTCGGCCGCTCGGTCGAGACGTCCTGCTGACGGCCGTCATGCCTCATATGCACTGGCTGGGCAAGGACTTCACCCTGACCGCCGTCTTGCCCGATGAGACCCGCGTCCCGATCATCCGGATCGACCGCTGGGACTTCAACTGGCAGGGGACCTACGCCCTGCTCGAACCCGTTTTCCTGCCCGAGGGGACCTGGTTCGAGATGGTGGCCCACTTCGACAACTCGGCCGAGAACCCGAACAACCCGAGCCATCCTCCCGTCCTCGTCCGCTGGGGCGACCAGACGAACGACGAGATGTGCATCGGCATCTTCGAGTTCGTTCCCGCCACCGACGCCGACCGCGCCCGCTCTGTCTCGCGCGATCCTTCGGGAGACGCGGCCGATTGAGCGGGGGCGTCGTGCATGACCGCGAAGGGTTTCAGGTCCGACCATCGGGGTGGCTGGGGTCATCCCGACCCCAGTCGGTGATTCGAACACCCTGCCGACCGTCCGCTGGGGTCAGGATGACCCCAGCCACCCCGACGGTTTGGGTTGGATCGGCTCGTTCGGAATCTTCTTCGTAGGGTGACACTGGTGTCCTCACCAGTGTACAGGAGGATTGGCCGATGCCAGGGGCCTCCCGATCGTTTGGCGAGGAGAACCACGCGACGACGGATCAGCCACCCACGCCCGAACGGTCGCATGGGCCGGAATTGTGCAACGCCTGGAAACGCCTGCCATGATGAGGACACTGGTGCGGGCGCCATTGCCACCCACCCGATGGCACACAACACCACCAACTGCGATCGGCTGTTTGTGGTGCGAAGTCTTGCTACTCCACCAACTCCGGATCGCTCGGCTTCCAAGTCTTGTCGTAGAACGACTGAAGTGGGCCATAAAGACGGAAGATGGTGTTCCATCCCTTGCCGGGCACGGTTTGGATCCAGTTGGTCTCAAAGCCCTTCGGCGGCTTTGGAGCGAAGTAAATGTCGTAGGAACCATCCGCGTTCTGCTTCAGGTCCTTTTTGCTGAGGTTGTCGAGGCCGGGGAACCGTTGGTCCGTTTGAAGCATCGAACGCGTCTGGTTGTCGTAGAGCGTGAACGACCAGAAGTCCTTCGCGGGCACGTCGGGCGGCAGATGAATCTTGTAGGTCTTGCCGCCATCGAGGGCGTTGCCGTCCTTGTCGAGATAGGCGATGAGGTACTGTGACCCCTTGCCGACGTTCCTGGCCGCCATCGCCGGGGTGATCCCGGTCGCGTAAAAGTGCATGTAGACACGACCGTCATAAAGGCGTTTGCCATCGAGGATGAAGTCGTAGCGGTTGGCGAAGAACGGGTTTGTCCACTTCAACTCGCCCGGGTACACGTACGCCAGGTCATCCTTCGGCCGGGCGGTAAGCGCCCGGGCGGTCACGGCACCGATTTTGGCCACATCCTCCAGGATCTTCTTCTGCTTCGGCGTGGGATCGAACGTTTTGCCCTTCTCAATGCCAACCTCGGCAAGCAGCCCTCGGATGTCTGGGTCGAGCCCCATCAACGTCTCGGCCTGGATCTGAGCGTTGAGTTCTTCCCAGTAGCCGAAGTCCATGCGGTGGATGGTGTTGTTGAACGTGCCGGAGACGTTGACGAACTTGAGCTTCGGCGGGTTGTTCTTCTGGGAAAGGGGGTAGAACTTGACGAACTTCTGCGTCGCCTCCACCGCGGGCTTGGTCGAACCGTCCACCGGGAAGCCGCGCCAGATCACCCAGTTGCCGGTCGTCGGGGTTCGCGCGACGTAATAGCCCTCGGGAATCTCGCCCTTGTAGTCCTCGCGGACGAGCAAGAACTTGCCGCCCTTGCCATTGTCCGGGCCGGCGTTGCCAAAATCGATGACGTACTGAAACCAGGCATCGTCAATGATGCCCAGGACATTGGGCGGGGTCTCGATCACCATCGGCTCGTCGCCAAGCTCCACCCAGCAGCCCTGGTAGATCGACACCGTGTTAGGCGTCAGCCACAGCGCCTTGGAATCCATCTGATCGGCAAACTGGATCACCGTGGTGTTTGGCGGTCCAAACTCACGCATGCCCTGCTCCATCGCGTACATCGACGCGATCTGGATGGAGTTCAGGTACGCACTGAGTGCTCGCTGCCGATAGAGGTGCTCGTAGACCAGTTCAGTGGTCTTGGCGTCCGGCACGCCGTCGAACCCCGTCAGCGTGCCGATCGACGTCTCCAGCGTGTCGGGCGTCGCAATGCCCTCGGGAATCGGTGTGGTCATCTTCATCTTTGGCGGCTGTGCCCACGCCGACGAGGCGAGAACAAACGCAGTCAGTGTTGCAAACGTTGTGATTTTCATGGTCAACTCCTGGGTTTGGTGTTGCGTTTCTTTTGGGTTGATGTTGGTCCTGATTGCTCTGGTATTCGTAATTGTTTAGGCGAGCGGCCGTACAGCGCTCCCACCCAGATGTTGTGAAGCGTGTCCAGCGTGGCGTCCGGATCGCCTTGAGGTCGGCGTCCGAACTCGGAGATCAAGACTGCTGCGTCGAGGGCGTTCAGCGCATTGGCGGTCCGCTTCGCATCGAGCGTCTTCGCGATTAGGCCCTCGCGCTGCTGGGCCTTGATCCGGGCCTCCACCGAGTCGTCCCAACGCTTCATAAAGTTCGACCACGCCCGTTCGAGACGCTCGTCGAGTGGAGCCGCCTCGGCAACTGCGCGAATGATGGGTCCGTGTTCGATGCAAGACCGAATCACGCCATCAAGAGCCACGCGCAGCGCCGCAATCGGCTCTCCCTCACCGTTGATCCACGGGTTGGCCCTCTGGCGCATCGCGGACTCAATCTCGTGGAGGAGGGACTCAGCCAAGTCATGCAGGTCATCAAAATACTGGTAGAACGCCGGGCGGCTAAGGGAAGTCCCCGCCATGAGCTTGGCCACGGTAAGTTCCCGGAATGGGTATTCCCAAAGAAACCGGAGCGTGCTTTGAGTGATAAGCCGCTTCGCATCGTCGGGATGATGCCGGGGAGAGCGTTGGGGTGCGTTGGCCTTGGTCTTCCGAGTTGCTCTACGAGATACTGACATGGCGTCAGTATAGTTTACTGACATCGCGTCAGCAACTCCCTGAATGTAAGAAACATCAGACAGGCTGCGCCGGGTGGCACTGGTGACTTCACCAATGTACGATATGATGAATCCAAACAACGACCCCAGCTTCTTCGGCGGCGGAACCACGCTTCGCGACACGTTCCACCTCGACACACACAACCGTCGCCTGGGATCACGCGGAGCCTGGAACCACCTGCGATCGGCTTGCACTGGGAGAAGTCACCAGTGCCACCCAGAAACGAAGGGCGAACGGGCGTGGGAGTACCCAAACGCGTCAAGCACGGCGGGGTGGCTGGGCTCATCCTGACCCCAGTCGGGTGAGGCAACGGCCCCGCGTCGGCCCGCGGGGGTCGACACGACACCAGCCACTTCAGAGAACAGGGTCAAGCCGTGCCGAGGGCGTGGCGGCATTGGGGCGGGGCGTCTTGCGGCTCAGGCCATTGTGCCGATGGCGTGGCGGAAGCGGGCGAGGGCGATGCCGAAGAAGGTCGAACCGATCAGGGCAAGCCAGAGGAACTGGGGCCAGATGACCGAGAGGCCGGCGCCGCGCATGAGGATGGCCTGCGCAAGCATGACGAAATGGGTCGAGGGAGCGGCGAGCATCACATACTGAATCCACTCGGGCATACTTTCGCGCGGGGTCGAGCCGCCGGAGAGCATCTGTAAGGGCAAGAGCACGAGAATCACCAACAGGCCGAACTGGGGCATCGAGCGGGCGAAGGTGCCCATGAAGATCCCCATTGACGTGGTGGCGAACAGGTTCATGGCCGCGCCGAGCAGGAACAGGGGGATCGACCCCGAGAGCGGGACCGCCAGCAACCCCTGAACGACGACGAACAGCGAGCAGGTGCAGGCGACGAGCACGACCAGGCCCATCGCCCAGACCTTGCTCGTCATGATCTCGAAGGGGGTGACGGGCATCACCAGCAGGTGCTCGATGGTGCCGCGCTCGCGTTCGCGGAGCAGGGCGGCGCCGGTGAGGATGATCGAGAGCAAGGTGACCTGATCGATGAGCTTCGTCAGGGCGGTGAACCAGGACTTCGTCAGGTTCGGGTTGAAGCGGACGCGCAAGGCAAGGTCGATCGGCACGGACGGAGCGGCGCGGTAGCGTTGAACGAACTCGTCGATTTCCCGGGTGACGATCGTCTGGACGTAGCCGCTGCCGGCGAACGCCTGGCCCATGCGGGTGGCATCGACGTTGAGCTGGATGGCCGGGGATCGGCCGGCAAGGACGTCGTCCTGGAAGCCGGGGGGGATGTCGAGGGCAAAGGTGTCGAGACCGGCGTCCATCCGGGCATCCATCTCGCCCTGGGTCACGAGCCTCGGCGGCAGGAAATAGGGGGGGCGGAAGGCGCTGATGATCCGCAGCGAGAGGGGAGAGCGGTCCTCGTCAACGATGGCGATGGGGGCGTTGTTGAGCGTCTCGGGCATGGCCCTGGTGGCCGAGTAGACCGATCCGGTGAAAGCAAAGAGAATCAGGGCGAGCATGACCGGATCGCGGGCGAGGCTCCAGAATTCCTTGAGGCCAAGCTGGAAAATATGATCGGCTCGCATGATTATGCCAAATTTTCTGGAAGGCAGGTGATTGAGTGTGGCTGGGCTCCCACAGCCATCCCCAGGACGATCGCAACGCCCCTGCTGTGGTCGGCTGTGTCGAGTCTTCGAAGACACACTGATCCATTGCCAAAAGCTTGGCGGTGCGTCTTCGAGGACTCGACGCACCCGACTCCTTCTTCCACCCTCAAATCATGCGTTTTGGGTAGCCCCGGTTGCTCGCCAACCGGGGCGGCGCAGCCGCACGAGGAGACGAGAGGCCGCACCGAGACCGCTCGTCGCTCCGCGACCCCGGTTGACGAGCAACCGGGGCCACCCAGGAGAAGCCCACCATTCTTCATTGGAAGCGGTACTCCACAGGTCGCAGAGACTCGCATGATCATGCCTCCTGTTTGGGTAGGCCCGGTTGCTCGCCAACCGGGGCGGCGCAGCCGCATGAGGAGACGAGAGGCCGCACCGAGACCGCTCGTCGCTCCGCGACCCCGGTTGACGAGCAACCGGGGCCACCCAGGAGAAGCCCACCATTCTTCATTGGAAGCGGTGCTCCACACGTCGCAGAGACTCGCATGATCATGCCTCCTGTTTCTTCAGCAAGGCCGCGCTCAGGCCGATCAGGACGGGGGCGGCGATCAGGAGGGGGAGGAACGAGCCGGAAAGCTCGGCGAAGCCAAGGGCCTTGGAGAAGGTGCCCTGGCAGATGGTCAGGAAATGGGTGGTCGGGTAGATCCGGCCGACCATCGCGCCGGTGCCTTCGAGCGACGAGACGGGTTCAAGCAAGCCACAGAACTGCACGGCGGGGAGGATGGTGATGATGGTGGTGCCGAAGACCGCCGCCACCTGACTGCGCATGAAGGTCGAGACAAGCATGCCGATCGCGGTGGAGCAGATGACGTAGAGGAAGGCCCCGGCGGCCTCGGCCGCGAGGCTCCCTTTCATCGGCACATCCACAACCGTCACCACGATGGTGACCAGCAGCACGAAGTTGAGCATTCCCAGGACCACATACGGAAGCTGCTTGCCGAGGAGGAACTCCAGGCGGGTGGTCGGCGTGACGTAGAAGTTGAGGATCGAGCCCAGCTCCTTCTCGCGGACCACGGACAGAGCCGAGAGCATGGCCGGAATCATCAGCAAGACGAGCGGAATGGTGGCCGGGACCATCGCCACGACGCTCTTGACGTCGGGGTTGTAGCGATAGCGCAGCTCGACGACGGCCGGGGGGGTCGGGTCGGCTCGGTCGGGGACGGTTTCGGCCTGCTGGTCGAGCCAGAGGGCGTGCATCCCCTGCACGTAGCCGAGGATCGTTTCGGCCCGCTGCGGCATGGCGCCGTCGATCCAGACACCCAGCTCGACCGGCGAGCCGCGCGCCACGTCTCGGGCGAAGCCGGGAGGGATCTCGACGGCCATGCTGAGCAATCCCGATCGCATGCGGCGGTCGAGGTCCTCGTCGTCGAGGATCGGCGTGCGCTCGATGAAGTACCGAGAACCGGCGAGGTTCCAGGTGTAGTCTCGGCTCAGGGCCGTCTGGTCGCGGTCGAGCACGGCGAAGGTCAAGCCTTCGACATCGAAGGTGATGCCGTAGCCCATGATGAGCATGAGAATGGCGCTGCCGAGCGCGGCCATCGTCAGGCGGATCGGGTCTCGGATGAGCTCCAGGCCCTCGCGACGGCTGAAGCTGAGCATGCGCCGCAGGCTGAAGCGGGATGACGGCTCGATTGCGGTCGGGTCCGCGGGGGTCGACACGACCCCAGCCACCCCAGGCGGGGGCGACTCGGCCGAGGCGAGGGAGGACGAAGGTTCGGGGACCTGGGGCTGAGGTTGGGTTTCGGCCGCGGCGTCTTCGAGGTAGCCGATGAAGGCTTCATCAAGGCTCGATGCGCCGCGATGCTCGACCAGGGCGGCCGGGGAATCGCTGACCAGCACGCGGCCGGCGTGCATCAAGGAGATGCGATCGCAGCGGGCGGCCTCGTTGACGAAGTGGGTGGAGATGAAGATGGTCACGCCGTCGCGCCGAGAGAGGTCGACGAGGAACTGCCAGAAGGCGTCTCGGGCGACCGGATCGACGCCGGAAGTCGGCTCGTCGAGGATCAACAGCTCGGGCCGGTGGATCAGGGCAACGGCCAGCGAAAGGCGCTGGCGGAGGCCGAGCGGGAGGGCGTCGGGCAAGGCGTCGAGGACGGAATCGAGGCCGAAGCGATCGGCCGCCTGGGCGACGCGGTCGGGAATCTCCGACCTCGGCACCTGGAACAATCGGGCGTGCAAGACGAGGTTTTGGCGGACGGTCAGCTCGGAATAGAGGGAGAAAGACTGCGACATGTAGCCGACCCGGCGCCGGGTGTCGAGGTCGCGGGCATCGACCTCGCGGCCAAAGAGCCAGGCCCGCCCCTCGCTGGCGGGAAGCAGGCCGGTGAGCATCTTCATGGTGGTCGTCTTGCCGCAGCCGTTGGAGCCGAGGAAGCCGAAGATCTCGCCACGCTCGATGCGGAAGGTGACGCGATCGACGGCCACGAACGAGCCGAAGCGGCGGGTGAGGTCCTGGGCCTCGATGGCCACCTCGGCCCCTTCTCCTTCGAGGGTCGATCGGGGGGGGATCCGGACCGGCTGGTGCCCCCGGCGCTTCGCCTCGGGCAAGAGGGCGATGAAGGCCGCTTCGAGCGAGTCGGTGCCGGTACGATCGAGCAAGGCAGCGGGGGTTCCGGCGCCGAGGACGCGGCCGTCGTCCATCGCCACCAGCCAGTCGAAGCCGGCGGCCTCGTCCATCGAGGCGGTCGCCACGATGACACTCATGCCGGGCCGGGAGGCGCGGATCTGGTCGATCAGCTCCCAGAACTGGCGACGGGAGAGGGGGTCGATGCCGGTCGTCGGCTCGTCGAGGATCAACAGGTCGGGGTCGTGAATCAAGGCGCAGCAGAGGCTGAGCTTCTGCTTCATCCCTCCTGAGAGCTTGCCGGCGGGGCGATCGGCGAAGGGGGCGAGGCCGGTGCTGGCGAGCAGCCGTGCGATGCGGCGCTCGCGCTCGGCGCGGTCGTGACCAAAGAGCCGGCCGAAGAACGCGACATTCTCGAAGACCGAGAGGGAGGGATAAAGATTCTTGCCGAGCCCCTGCGGCATGAAGGCGATGCGGGGGGAGACCGCGCGGCGGAACCTCGGATCGCTCATATCGCCGCCGAGGACCTCGACGCGCCCGACCTGGAGCCTCCGGGAACCGGCAATCAGCCCCAGCAGGCTCGACTTGCCGACGCCGTCGGGACCGATCAGGCCGACCATGCCGCCGCCCGGCAGATCGAGGCTGACACCGTCAAGGGCGCGGACCTTGCCGTAGCGGTGGGTGACCTCGGCGAGGCGAACGACCGGCGGGGAGGGGAGATCGGCAGGATCAACGCCGACGGGGGAGCCGGGGTCAGGGTCAGGGTTGGTCATCGCCGGGAATCCCGCGGAGGAAGGGGGGCCACTCGGCGTCGGGGTCGAGCCGGACGTAGGCCATCCCCGGCAGGCCGGTCTTGACCCGGTCGATGTGTTCGCGGAGCAGATCGGGATCGACCTGAGCCCGCACCCGGAAGGTGAGCTTCTGGCGCTCCTCGGCGGTCTCGACCGTCTTGGGAGTGAACTGGGCAACGCTGGAGACGAAGGAGATCCGGGCCGGGATGGCGTACTGCGGGACGGCATCGAGGACGATCCGGACCTCGGTGCCGATCGCCAGGCGGCCGGCGTCGGCCGTGGGGAGGAAGAAGGTCATGTACACGTCGGTGAGATCGACAAGATTCAAGATCTTTCCACCGGCCGCCAGGACCTCGCCAGGCTGGGCGATGCGGAACTGCACGCGGCCGTCGCGCGGGGCCTTCAAGGCGGCATCGTCGAGATCGGCCTGAAGCCGATCGATGCGGGCCTGGGCCGAATCGACGGCGGCCTCGGCCTCGATGACCTGTAAGGTGGCGGTAGTGACGGCAGCCTCGGCCGCGGCGACATTGGCCTCGGCCGCGGCGAGGGCCGCCTTGCCTCGAAAAAAGAGCGCGCGGGCGTTATCGAGATCGGCGACGGTTCCGGCGTCTCGGCCGACGAGCTGCTGGGTACGGTTCAGGTGCTTCTCCTCGGCCTCCAGCTCGGCCTGGCGCTGGGCGATGGTGGCCTGAGCGGCTTCCCGGTCCTTCTCACGCTGGGTGACGTTGCTCCGGGCGGCATCGACAGCGCTCTGGGCCTGGCGGTGCTGCGCCTCGGCCTCGCGAAACTGGGCTTCGAGGACCGAGGTGTCCATCCGGGCGACGACCTGGTCGGCGACGACGTAATCGCCCTCGTCGACAAGGACTTCCTCAAGCCGACCGGGAGCCTTGGTGGCGATGTGGATCTCGGTGGCCTCGATGCGGCCGTTGCCCTGGGCGAACCCCTCGGGAAGCTCCTCGGGCCGCGCGGCCCTCCACTGGAGGACGCCCATCGTGACGACGGCGACGACGGCCACGGCCAGGAGCCATTGTCGGATCGTCATCCTCGCCTCCTTTTGATGCTCGCCGCACGGCGGTTCCCCCATCTTTCAATCGTAGGGGGCTGTGCGTCGTCGCGTCAACGAAGGGGGCCGCTGCGTCGAGGTGTTGTCGGGAGCGGGAGGAGGATCAGGCGGGATCGCTCGGTCGGTAGGCGAGGAGGAGTTCCAGGAAGGCGCGGGCGAGGCGGGTCTGGTAGCGGTCGGGGTTCCAGCAGGCGGCGATGGTGCGGCGGGGGCGGTCGCCGAGCATCGAGCGGTAGGCGCGGTGGGGGCTGGCGTCGACGCGGCGGGCCATCTCGGGGACGAACGAGACGCCGTGGCCGAGCGCGACGAGTTCCTGGACGGTGGCCAGTTGGCCGGTCTTGCCCGTGCTGATCGGCTGGACGGCGCGTTGCTGGCAGAAGCTGCGGATGTGGTCGGAGAGGCAATGCCCCTCGCCGAGCAGGACGAACGGCTCGCCCCGGACGGCGTCGAGCGGCACGGCGTCGAGCCGGGCGAGCGGGTGGTCGGCCGGCAGGGCCAGCACCAGCTCCTCCTCGAACAGAGGCTCGACCTCAAGCGAAGCCGGGGCCTCGGCCGGGAGGGCGAAGACGCCGACGTCGATCTCGCCGCGCTGGCAACGGCGGAGCAAGGTCTCGGTCACCTCCTCATCGACCTGGACCGAGGCCCCTGGGTGCTCGCGGCGGTACTCGCGGAGCACGGGGGGAAGCAAAAACGGGGCGATCGTCGGGATCGCCGCCACCACCACCCGACCGGCCCGGCCGTCGTCGAGCAGCTCGCGGCGGGTGTCGTCGGCCAGGGCGAGAATGCGCTCGGCCCGGGGCAGGAGCAATCGTCCGGCGTCGGTCAGGCGGACCGTTCGCCCGGCGCGCTCCAGAACCGGCCGGCCCAGCTCGCCCTCAAGCCGGGCCATCTGCTGGCTAAGCGCCGGCTGAGAGACCCCCAGCTCCTCGGCCGCCTTCGTAAAGCTGCCCAGGTCAGCGATTTTCAGGAACGAGCGAAGCTGCACAATGTCCATAAGCAAAGTTTATCAAACTGATCGGGAAAATCCATTCGACTTATCGAATCAGATCCTCTATAACTCCAGCAAGAACGACGCGCCGCGAGGCCGTCTGGCCGGAGTGACCGGCCCGAGTGTGTCATGATCTTGCCAGAAGGCAGAGGACGAGAGCCGTGCTGACCGTTGGACAAAGCTTTCCGAAGTTTCAGGCCCACGGCTGCGTGGGATCCGCGAAGGACAGCCTGACGACCTTTCACAACCAGTCGTTCCCGGGGCAGTGGGTCGTCTATTTCTTTTATCCGAAAGACTTCACGTTTGTGTGCCCGACCGAGATTGCCGAGTTCAACAAGCGGCTCGGCGAGTTCCAGGACCGCGACGCGATGGTCGTGGGCGGGAGCACGGACAACGAGTTCAGCCACCTGGCCTGGTGCCAGTCGCACGAGGACCTGAAGGGCCTGAAGTACCCGCTCATCGGCGCCCAGAAGCTCGCCGCCGATCTGGGCATCCTGCACCCCGAAGAAGGGGTTTGCCTGCGGGCGACCTTCATCGTCGACCCCGAGGGGACGATCCAGTTTGCCACGGCCAACGGCCTGTCGGTGGGCCGCAACGTGGACGAGATCATCCGGGTGCTCGACGCCTTGCAGTCGGGCGAGCTGTGCCCGTGCAACTGGAAGAAGGGTGAAGAGACGATCAAGGTTTGATCGACGGATCGACGTGTCTCCCCGTGCGACCTCGTTTTCCGACCCTGGGAAGCATGTGGCCGAACGCCGGACGAGGGAGTGAGGACGTGACGCGGAGCGTCGCGCGCGGGCCAACGGCCCATCACCCCGGCCCTCTCCCCGCAATCGGGGAGAGGGAGGCCGGAGGTTGAGCCAAGAGGGACAAACGAACCGACGCGCGAGCCTGGCGTGTGGGACGCATCCGCGAGGTTTGCGTTCGCGGCGCGTCGATCGCGTGTCGGATCACGTTTCTCTGAACATCGAATCAAATCATGTTTGTTCGGATTGCCGATCCTGAGCCCTGGTGTTCGGGTGGCAGATTTGCTTGAGGAGTCGTTTGCTCATGTCGCTGCTTGACCCGATGAAAGAATCGCTCGGTGATGACACCAAAGATCTGCGCCTGAATCTTGGCTCGGTCCTCGGCGGCGGCAGCCTCGACCCGAAGCAACGATACACCGTGGCCCTGACCTCGGCCTTGTTTCTGAACGACTCCGCGCTGGCCGAGGCGATCGCCGACGACGGCCGCGAGGCGCTCGACGACGCCGCGGTTGCCGACGCGAAGGCGGCGGCAGCCCTGATGGCGATGAACACGACCTACTATCGCTTCCGCCACATGGTGGGCAAGGACGCCTACCAGCACCGCCCCGCCGGCCTCCGCATGAGCCGCATGGCCCGGCCGGCCACCGACAAGACCACGTTCGAACTGGCCTCGCTGGCCTGCGCGGCCCTGGCCGGTTGCGAAGCGTGCATCAAGGCTCATGAAGACGCGTTGATCAAGGAAGGAGCCGGCGAGGATAAGGTCCACGACGCCGTGCGCATCGCCGCCGTCGTCCGGGGCTTCCAGACCGCGCTGCTGGCCAGCAAGCCCTCGACGGCGACGGCCTGACGTTCACTGCGTTCCGGCCGGCGGCATCGGGTATGTCCCCGACGATGGGGGATCAAGCAAGGGAAATCGGCGCGGTCGATGCGGACCGACGCCGGTTTCCCTTGACCTTTGAATGAGGTCGGCGTATATTCGGAAAAGTGAATTAAGCGCATCCCGGTGTCCCAGAACCTGACCGACCGATGAACCCCACGGCCGCCGACACCTCGCCGACCCTGGCCGAATCGACCGCGCTGTTCAAGGCGTTTGCCGATCCGGTGCGACTGCGGCTCTTGAACCTACTCGTCGGCGATCGCGAGGTCTGCGTCTGCCACCTGCACGAGGCGCTCGGCTTACCGCAACCGACCGTTTCGAGACACCTGGCCGCCCTCCGCAAGCTCGGCCTGGTGGTCGGTCGTAAGGAAGGGCTCTGGGTCCATTACCGCCTGGCCAAGCCGAGATCGGGCCTGCACCGGACGTTGATCGAGAGTGTCGGCTCGTGCCTCGGCCCGATCGAGCTGCTGCGCGAAGATCGCAGGAGGCTCGATCGGCTCATCGCCTGTTGCAGTAAGTGAATCATTTTTTTGCGTTTCTATATTCGGTTTCACGAATCAAGGGTTCAGACACCCGGCCAGCATCGGAAGCGATCATGACCGTGAAGCCCAACCGCCGATCGCTCTTGCTTCCCGCGGTTGCCGCGCATCTTGATCAACTGGGCGAGGGTCGTGCCCGGGGGGTGACGCCGATCGCTCATCGGGAAATGGCCGAGGCTCTGGGCGGCTGGATTGCGAGGAATCGCGAGGCGGGCAAGGACTCGCCGGTGATCGTGGTTTGCACCGGGAACAGTCGGCGGAGCATCCTCGGCGCGACGATGGGGAACATTGCCACCGCGTCTGTTGGTCTGCCCGACATCCGGATGTTCAGCGGTGGGACCGAGCCGAGTGCCTTCAACCCCCGGACCATCGCCGCGCTGGAGGCGATCGGCGTGGTCATCGAGCCGACCGGCGAGCAGGCTCCGTCGGGTCGTTCCGGTCTGCCGAATCCGGTCTACCGGGTCCGCTGGGGAACCGTGCCGGGCAACCCGGAAACGGAGGCGATCGAGTTCTCGAAGCGTTATGATGACGCCAGCAATCCTCGATCTGGGTTTGCCGCCCTGATGGTCTGCGACGAGGCCGCCGACGAGTGCCCCGTCGTGCCGGGGGCTGCGCTCCGCGTGTCCATTCCCTTTGCCGATCCGAAAGAGGCGGACGGTTCTCCCGTCGAATCGCTTCGTTACGCCGAGCGTCGCGACGAACTGGCCCGATGGATGCTTCACGCCTTGACCCGAGTTCTCTAAAGAGATCAGTGGACCATTACCTTCATTTCTGAAAGGAACAATCATGTCGGAATCCATCACCCAGGCCGTGAAGGCGAAGTATGGATCGGTCGCGGGCTTTGGCCTGTCGAGCGATCAGCAAGGGGTGCGCGCGGTGGCCGAGGCGTTCGGCTACTCGACGGAGGAGCTGGCCTCGATCCCGAGCGAGGCGAACATGGGCCTTTCGTGCGGCAACCCGACGGCGACGGCGAACCTGCGCGAGGGGGAGGTGGTGGTCGACCTCGGCTCGGGAGGGGGGCTCGACGTCTTGCTCGCCGCGAAGAAGGTGGGGCCGTCGGGCAAGGCAATCGGCATCGACATGACCCCCGAGATGATCGCCCTGGCCGAGCAAAACGCGGCGAAGGCCGGCGCGACGAACGTTGCGTTTCACCTGGCCTCGATCGACGCCTTGCCCTTGCCCGACGCATCGGTCGATTGTGTCATCAGCAATTGCGTGATCAACCTCGCTCCGGACAAGTCGGCCGTCTTCCGCGAGATCGTCCGCGTGTTGAAGCCGGGTGGTCGGCTGGCCGTGAGCGATATCGCCCTGAAGCAGGATCTTCCGGAGGAACTCGGCAACGACCTGATGGCCTACGTCGGCTGCATTGCCGGGGCCGTGCTGATTCCTGAATATCGGCAGTTGTTGCTCGACGCCGGGTTCTCGGCCGTCGAGGTGGTGGACACCGGGGCCGACCTGAACGCCTACGCGAAGGTCGAGAACCAGGCCGCCTGCTGCTCACCACCGGCCCCGGCGTCGCCTACCTCCGGCGCCTTGCCAATCGCCGAGACCGGGTGCTGTTCCCCCACCCCCGCCGTGGCTCCAGACGACGCGGCCTTTCACGATCGCCTGGCCGAACTGCTCCGTCGGTACAACGTGAACGACTACGCCGCCAGCGTCCGAGTCTTCGCGTTAAAGCCTCAGTGATTGTGTTGATGTTGCTCCGTTCGAAACGCTTCGGAACGGTTCCGAACCGTGGCCGCCTCCTGCGCCGGAACTGGAAGCCCTTTCCCGGCTCTGGAAATTGGGACCGGGTTCCGGTGACAATCACACAGGCGGAGTTCACCCCGAGGACACGGACAGGAGGACCCCGATGGCCACCGCCGTCGCATCACTGATCACTGCCGAGCAGTTCGGCAACAGGCCCGATCCCGGGTTTCCCGAGGAGTTGGTCCGGGGGAGAGTCGTTCGCATGCCGCCACCGAATCGACGTCATGGGCAAGTCTGTGGACAGGCGTACTTCTTGATCCGCCATCACGTCGATGCGCACGACCTGGGCCACGTCCTGAGTAATGACTCCGGCGTGATCACCGAGCGCAATCCCGACACGGTTCGCGGCGCCGACATTGCCTTTTACAGTTATCAGCGTTTACCGAAGGGACCGCTGCCGCAGTCGTATGGACCAGAGGTTCCCGAACTGATCGTCGAGGTTCGTTCGCCGGGCGATCGCTGGCCGGACGTGCTGGCGAAGGTCACGGAATACCTCAACGCCGGCGTGGTGGCCGTCCTCGTGCTCGACCCCGAGGCGCGCTCGGCCCAGGTTTACCGAGTCGATCACGCCCCGCAAATGTTGCAGGATGACGATGAACTGACCCTTCCCGACCTGCTGGGCGACTTCCGCGTCGCGGTGCGCTGCTTCTTCGATTGAAACATCGTCATAACACATCAACACTCGAAACTCTCGATTCGTTTCGCTCGATCTCGGAGCGATCAGCCCCGGAGGACGGCCGATCGCCCACCGCGAGCCGGTCATGAGACGACGGTGCCGGGGAGACGCGGAACAGCGCGTAGGAGCGATCCCAACGGTGAGAAGGGCCTCGGTCCAGCTCGGTGACCGGCCCGAGGGAATGAAGTGCAGGCAGGTCGCGATCTCGGGCAACGACGGTGAAGGGACCGGAGCCTGGCGGGTGGGCGGCGAGGCGGTCGGGTCCGGAAAGCCAGCGCGCGGGGCGGTCGAGATAAAAAAGCCGGACGGCCAGATCGGGCGGGACCGGGCCGAAGGGAGTCGGGTAGGGGAGGCGGTCCCAGGGGTCGGGGCCGTCCCAGTCGTAGAGCAAGACGAGCGGTTCATCGGGGGGAGCCTGGCGGGCGGCCTCGGCATACCAGAACCACTCGCGCCCCCGGTGATCGACTCGGGGGAGGATGAGCATGTGAAGGATTGTCACGGTCACGCCGATTGCGCCGAACAGCGAAACGGTGGCGCGGCGGAGCCGATCGGGCGCCCACCCTCGGCGCGTCTGGAGGCGATCGCCGAGGCGAACGAGCCCGAGCGCCGCCCAGATGGACCAGGGGGGCAGGGCGTGAATCAGGTAGTGGCCGTTGCGAACCGAGGCCATCGAGAGTAAGAGCGTCGGCACGACGGCCCAGGCCCAGAGCAGGCGGTCGGCGCCGCCGGGCTCTCGGCGGGAGCGGCAGAGGGAGTGCCAGGCGCCGACCAGGGCAAAGGGGGTCCACGGTAAGGTCTGAAGAATCGGTGTCAGCAAGAACGCCCCGATCGGCTGCCCGGCGAACCGGCGAGGCTCGGCGGCGAGGCGGTCGGTCACGTGCCCAAGCCAGAGGGGCACGGCCTCGGGGTATCGGCCGACAATCGCCAGCGGCCAGGCCAGCGCGAGCAAGGCAGCCAGGCACCAGCCGGTCGGCCAGCAAAAGCGGAGCAAGGTGCGGCGGTCGCGGTCCCAGAGGACCAGAGCCCCAATCGACGCCATCGCCAGGACCGCGCCAAAGCCAATTCCCTTGACCAGACTCGTGCCACCGAGCAGGGCGAAGAACGCCCATTGCCAGGCTCGCGCGGATCGAGGGTCGGTCGCGGTCCTCAATCGGTCGGCGACGGCCAGGGTGGCAGCCACGAGCAAGGCCAGCAGCATGTCGGCATCGGCCAGGCGCCCGCGCTGAATCGACCAGGCGGTGGTCAACTGAACGCCTCCGGCGAGGAGGCCGACGGTCCCCCCGAATCGCCGAGCCGCGAGCCAGGCAACCACTCCGGCGAGGCTCGCAGCGGCCAGGGCCGAAGGAACTCGGCTCGACGTCTCGCTCACTCCCCCCGCCACCCCCGAACACAGGGCCACCAACCAGTGGGCCAGGGGGGGTTTTTCCAGCCAGGGAAGACCGCCGAGGGTCGGCACCAGCCAGTCGGCCGCCGTGTCAGACGCGAGCAGCTCGCGCGCTCCCTGAGCCACAATCGCCTCGTGGTAGGTCAAGCGGCGAGCCCCGCCGAGCCCCACTCCCAGCACAAGCACGGCCAGGAGCCCGAGCAACCCGACCCATCGGTCAGCCCGGCCCGATCGGATTGATGGCATCATGCCCGCAACCTCCCACACAGTCGAGCCTGAAACGATTCGAAGCCCGAGGCCATTCCGCTCGGGATCATACGCCACCACGGCGATCCCAGGAAGGCGAGGAGGAAGAAGCGCCCATTACGCCGCTTACGCACCAAATTGGGCGTAAGGCGCGAAGGATTGCGAGAGAGTTGCTCCTCGCGTGCTCCAGGCGGTGATTCCGGCGAAACCAAGGGGAGGCGATCGGAGTCGTGACAGGTCGGAACCAGGGGCGATTGCCGGGCGAGCTTGCACCAGCGGCCCCGTGCGTGGACCTGTCACCAGACCCCGTTTCGCGCCTGCTAGACCGCGGCCACGGCGGCCCCGGCGAGCAGTGCCATGAGCAGCAGGATCAGGGCCAGAATCAGGAAGATCCCGAACAGGACCCGGGCGATGGTCGCCGCACCCGATGCCACTCCCGTGAAACCGAGGGCACCGGAAATGATCGCGACGACCGCAGCAATCAAGGCCCACCAGAGCAAACTCATGATTCGTTCCTCAACGCTTGAGTGAAGGGATTGGGAGCGTCTCCCGATGGGGTCGCTGCCGGTGGCTTCGACGGGGGGGATCACGCCGGCCGTGATCACAGCCGGTCGAATGGCGACCAGCAGGACCAAACTCACCCTTGATCTGGATGCAAAGAGAATGCCAAGCGTGGGAAATTCCGAACCCGCTTCTCCTGGTCCAGGTGATCAGGTGTCCCGATCCGCCGTCAACACCGACCAGGGGAAAACCCGTTGATGGCGCGTCGCGCCTTCGCGGATGGCGCCCGGAGGGTGAACACCAGGGGATTCGCGCTCCGTGGTCGGACCCACGAGAACCCCGGACCATGCCGGAGGGCGCGACAGAAAGGTTAACGGGTTTTCCCCTGGGAAGTTTTCTGGACGGTGTTTCCTAACTCCTTTCAGAAGAACGAGTTCGCGTATTGAGGTTGCGACCGTCAACACGTCGGAGGCCTCTCTCCGAAGAAGACGATGATTTTCTACCGTTCATTTACGTTCTCAGAACGAAAAGAAACGAAAGGAAGCGGAACACAAGGAGCAATGGCGTAAGTTGCCAAGATGCAGGATGGGGAGCAGTCGAGTCGACGAACGCTCCTCGCGGAAGACCGAGTGGAGGGTCAGCGTGCCGGTCTTCTGGACCGAGGAGGGAGCCATCCGGTATGGTGATCCTCGATCGCGGTCCGGTGGTTGGCGGGGTTGGCCCGCGAAGAGCGGCTCTGGGGCGTCTGGCGGACGTCAGAAGGGACCTGGGACGATGGATCACGAGGCGTTCATGCGCCGGGCGGTGGAGATCTGCCGCAAGGGAATCGCAAACGGGCAGTCGCCCTTCGGCTCGGTGATCGTGCGGGAGGGTCAGATTGTTGCCGAGGCGCACAACACGGTCTGGCAAGACACCGACCCGACCGCTCATGCCGAGGTGAACGCCATCCGGATCGCCTGCCGGAGCCTCGAACGAATTGACCTCACCGGATCGACCCTGTACACGACCTGCGAGCCCTGCCCGATGTGCCTGGCTGCCTCGCACTGGGCCCGGGTCGATCGGGTGATCTTTGGCGCCTCGATTGCCGATGCCGATGCCGCCGGTTTTTCCGAACTGAGCGTTCCGGCCGCCTCCCTCGCCCGCCAGGGAGGCAGCCCGATCCTCGTCGAGCCCGGCCCCCTCCGCGACGAGTGCCGCGCCCTCTTCGACACCTGGAAGGCCGCCCGAGGCCGCGCGTACTGATCAGACGAGTGTTGAACTCAGACCCCGACCGGCTTTTCGCCCTCGACTCGGACGATGATCGAGCCGGCGCCAGCTCTAAACGGTCCAGTTGCACACAACACAACCAACCGCGCTCGATGGTCGGAATGAAAACGGTCTCGATGGAGCGCGGGCAATTCCTGCTCAACCCGCCCGGCCCGGTTCGGACTCATGAGAGAGAGGATCGGGCCGGGCTGCTTTGGTGCGCGGGATGATGCAAGGAGGAGACAGGAATGTTGCGTCCTGACAACGTTTCGTGAACATTCGGAAGGGGGCTCTTGAACCCACCGGGTGGGAACGAAAGAATGGCGGGCGAGAGAAATGCACCCTTGCAAGAACTCAGTGAGTTCTGGGGTGTTTGAGATCAAGCACGGTTGCGGTTGCATTGAGCGGAGTTCCGTGGCTTGAAGGCGGGACTTCGTCGGATCGGCGCGAGGGCTTGCGTCGTCCGGCGGTTCTCAGACCCCTTCGAGTTGACGGGAACGAGCGCGAGATCGCCACGACGGCGACCATTTGCGATGACGCACGGTGACGGCTCCAAGACTGGGGAGTCTCTTCGATGGTTTTGCGCGGACAAGGCGCTCTGTGGGGTGCCCTGGTGATACTCACGGTCGCCTCTGAGCCGTGTCAGGCGGGCCTGTACCTGGGCTCGGGCACGAACTCCTCGGCGAATCATGCCCTGGCCGCCTCGGCCGAGTTTTCGCTGAGCGATTCAACGCTCTCGATTGTTCTGAAAAACACTTCGCTCCAGACGTATGGGGCAAACCAGACCGTGCCGAGCAGTGTCTTGACGGCGCTGCTGGTCGACATCAATCCGACGCCGAACCCTTTCAACCTGCTGACGGCGTATGCCTCGGAGCTGGTCAACTACTCGGGGCCGGCCAACCCGAACCTGGCGGTCGACGGCTCGAAGAAGGACTACACCGGGACGTTGGGGGGCTGGCAGCTCAAGCCGTCCGAGGGTCTCGGAACCGCGGGGTTCGGGATCTTCAACGGCAACATCGTCAACACGGGAGAGGGCACGGGAGGGTTTAACTTCGGTCTCATCAATGCCGGATACAACCCTGGCGACGGCAATAATGCGGTCGATTCGACCCCGCTGGTTCGAGACACCCTGACGTTTGCCATCACGGTAGGCAGTGGGTTCAGTCTCTCCCACATCCAGAGCGTGAAATTCCAGTACGGGACATCGCTCTCTGAGCCGAGCTTCTACGGAACCCTGCAGACACCACCAGACAGCGATGAGGAGGGCTCGGAGGGGGTGAACGCAGTCCCCGAGCCGTCGACCCTGGTGATGGCCCTGGGCTGCGTGGCAACGATTGGTCTGGTTCGGGTCATCCAGCGCCACCGATCGTTGAACGCCGCAGCCTGACGGCTGATTCTGCCCGCCTTGATCCCATCGGAAACGCGACACCCATGCCCCTCGATGCCCTGCCTTCCAGCATGCTGGTGGTAGGGCATCGTCGTTTCCCGACGTGAGCGGATCGGGTAAGCTCGCCAGGGGGTGTGTCATTGGGAAACCAGGGATCGATCGGACCAGGACTGATTCATGGAAGCCGAAACGCCACCAGGGTTGCTCGATCGGTTGGAAGGGGGATTGATCGGCCTCCTGGTGGGTGACGCGCTGGGCGTGCCGTACGAGTTCCACGCGCCGGGCGATTTACCGCCGGTTGAGGCGATCGAGATGGAGCCGCCGGAGGGGTTCCGGAGGGCTCATGCGGGGGTGCCGCCGGGAACGTGGTCGGACGACGGGGCGCAGGCGCTCTGTTTGCTGGCGTCGTTGCTCGACTGCGGGCAGCTGGACCTGGAGGATCTTGGACGCAAGCTGCTCGATTGGTATGAACACGGCTTCATGGCCGTGGGCGGTAAGGTGTTTGACATCGGGATCACCACGAGCCGGGCCTTGCAGAACCTTCGCGAGGGGATTCCGGCGGCGATGGCCGGGCCGCATGGCGAGCGGGACAACGGCAACGGGTCGTTGATGCGCGTCTTGCCGCTGGCGCTCTGGCATCAAGGGACGGATGTGGAACTGATCGACCTGGCCTGCTTGCAGTCGAAGCTGACGCACGGGCATGCGCGGTCGCAGGCGAGTTGCGCCCTGTACTGCCTCTGGGCACGTCGGATCCTCGACGGCGCGGCCGACCCGTGGCGCGAGGCGGTGCGGACCATGCGAACGCTTTGCGATTATGAGTCGATCTTGATGCTCGAACTCGAAGGGGCGATCCGGCCCGACGAGCCCCCCTCGGGCAAGGGGACCGGCTATGTGGTCGATTGCCTGCGGTCGAGCCGCCTGGCGATGGAAGAACCCTCGTATGAAGGCGTGGTCAAATCCGCCATTGCTCTTGGCCATGATACCGATACCACGGCGTGCGTGGCCGGAGGACTGGCAGGGTTGAGAGACGGGATCGACGCGATTCCCGATCGCTGGCGGCAGGCGCTGCGGGGGAAGGAGCTGTACGAGCCGCTCTTGGAGCGGTTGCAGCAACGGTGGGAGGGGTGATCGAGCCTCTCGGATCGCCCGAGAAGGGCGATCAGGGGGACACCCGCCGCCAGGCCGCCCGCAACGCGAGGGACAGCATACCGACCAGGACAACCGCCGCGCCGGACCATTCGGCCGCCGAGGCGATGCGGGAATGGAAGCGGTATCGGGCCGCCATCTCCGGGGTCGGATCCGGGTACGGGATCCCCGCGAAGGCGAGGTCGTAGGCGAAGCCCGCCCCGGCAACAAACAGCCCGACGGCCGGCAGGGCGAGGGGCGGACGCCATTTCCGTTTCAAGACACGACTTACGAACCGACCCTCGACCGGAATCGTCGGGCAGAGGCGCGGGTGATCAGGCCGCCTGCGATCGCGATCAACGCATGAGGGACGGCCGAGGCCAGGATGATCGTCGTCACCCAGGCGATCACGATCGGCAACGGAGGCTCCGGAAGCTGAAGGTAAGGGAACACGACGGGTTCGAGCCGCGAAACCCAGAGCCGATCATAGCCCTCCCACGCCTGCCACATCGCCGAGGCGGGGGCGACTTCGACGGGCCGAGACCCCGTCGCATCGGTGACGATCTCGAACCGGGGGCCGAAGGCCAGGGCGCAGGAGAGGGCGCTCAGCAGGCCGAACGCCATAAACCCCGCCCAGAAGGGACGGTTTCGGCCCCGGACCCACGCGACGAGCCCGACTTGCAGCGCAATCCCGATCAGAGCGATCCGAAACAGGAGGGATATATCGCGGGAGAAAAGGGCCATGCCAATGGCCAGGTTCAGGGCCACCACCGCGACGATGAGCATCAAGCCGCTGAGTCGAAATCGATAAACACGCATGCTTCGACTCTCCTGGTTCCATCCGATTGGAGGGCAAGCCGTGACGATCGGATCGGCCCCAGGGGGAAATGACCGGGGCCGTCTGCCGGTCACACGTCGAGGTTCTTGACCTCAAGCGCGTGCTTTTCGATGAACTCGCGGCGGGGTTCGACGTCGTCGCCCATGAGGGTGGTGAACAGGTCGTTGGCGGCGGCGGCGTCGTCGAGGCGGACCTGAAGCAGGGTGCGGCGGCTCGGGTCCATGGTGGTTTCCCAGAGCTGTTCGGCGTCCATCTCGCCGAGGCCCTTGAAGCGGGTGATCTTCAGGCCGCGCTCGCCCAGCTTCCGGACGGTGGGGACAAGTTCCCGGAGGTCGAGAAGCGGGTGCTCGTCCCCCTCGCGGTCGAGGATGAAGCGCGGGGGGGGCTCGTCGCCGGTGACCTCGACGGGCAGGAGGACGTCAGTCCCCAGCGCGAACTCGTCGCGGAGCCGGGCGATCCACTTGTTCAGGGAGCGGACCTCGCTCAGCTCGATGATCCGGAACGGGACCTGATCGACGGGAGCCGGGGTGGCGCCGGCGTCGGCTTCGGGCGATGCTTCAGGAGCTTCGGCCGCGTCGATCTCGGTGTCGGCGTCCGTATCGGCGTCGGCGGAGGGAATGTCGGTGTCGACGACGGGGGCGGCGTCGAGGGATTCGGGGGCGTGTTCTCGGGTGAAGCGTTCCAGCTCCTCGGCCGAGGAAAGGTAGATGTCGTCCTGTTCGAGCTGCCGGACGAGGAAGAGGGGGAGCAGGCCGGTTTCGGGGTGGGCGCGGTTGAGGAACTCGCCGATGGGAAGGTTGCGGCGGCCGAAGGCTCGCAGGGCGTTATCGAGGCCGGCGGCGATCTCGACCAGCGCGCGGAGCTTGTCGCCGTCGGCGGTCAACGGGGCGGCGTCGGAGCCGGGACCGACGCGGCGGAGGGTGGCGTCGTGCAGGCCGTTGCCCATGAGGATGGCGTGCATCTCGGCCTCGGTCTGCACGTAGCGGCGCTCTTTTCGAGAGGTGATCAAATAAAGCGGCGGCTGGGCGACATACAGGTGACCTTCGGCCACCAGGCGGGGCATCTGGCGGTAGAAGAAGGTCATGAGCAGGGTGCGGATGTGCGAGCCGTCGACGTCGGCGTCGGACATCATGACGATCTTGCCGTAGCGGCGCTTGCCGGTCGCTTCTTCCTCGCCGATGCCGCCGCCGACGGCCGTGATGATGTTGCGGACCTCCTCGTTGCCGAGGACCTTGTCGAGCCGGGCGCGCTCGACGTTGAGGATCTTGCCGCGGAGCGGGAGGATGGCCTGGAACTGGCGGTCGCGGCCCCCTTCGGCGGTGCCGCCGGCGGAGTCGCCCTCGACGAGGAACAGCTCGGAGTGGTCGCGGTCGTGGCTGGTGCAGTCCATCAGCTTGCCGGGCAGGCCGCCGCCGGTGAGCACGCCTTTGCGGTTGCGGACCAGCTCGCGGGCCTTGCGGGTGGCCTCGCGGGCCTCGGCGGCAAGGACGGCCTTGGCGACGAGCTTCTTGGCGGCTCCCGGGTTCTGTTCGAGGTAGGCCGAGAGGGAGTCGTTGACGGCCTTGGCGACGATCCCCTCGACCTCGCCGTTGCCGAGCTTCGTCTTGGTCTGCCCTTCGAACTGGGGGTCGGGCACGCGGACGGAGACGACGGCGGTGAGCCCCTCGCGGAAGTCGTCGCCGGAGATGGTCAGGTCCTTGCGGCCCTTCTGGCTGGCGGGGGCGTTGGCCTTCAGGTACGAGTTCATCGTCCGGGTCAACGCGGCGCGGAAGCCGGTCAGGTGGGTGCCGCCCTCGATCGTGTGGATGTTGTTGCAGTAGGTGACGACAGTCTCGGAGAAGCTGTCGTTGTACTGGAGCGCGACCTCGACCTCGACGGCGCGCTCGTCGTCGCGGCCGGTGAGGACGGCCGGCTCGTGCAGGGGGTTCTGGGCGCGGTTGAGGTGGGAGACGAACTCGGCGAGGCCGCCTTCGCTGTAGAACTCGTCCTGCTTTGGCTCGTCACCGCGTTCGTCGATCAGGCGGATGCGGACGCCGGGGTTGAGGAACGAGAGTTCCCGGAAGCGTTTCTCGAGGGTGTCGTAGTCGAACTCGATGTCGGGGAAGATCTCGGCATCGGGCAGGAACTGGATGCGGGTGCCGGTGCGCTTGGTGGCGCCGGTCGATCGGATGGGCCCCTGGGCCTCGCCGCGGTTGTACTCGTGCCGCCAGACCTTGCCGTCGCGGTGGACCTCGGCTTCGAGGTGCTCGCTCAAGGCGTTGACGACGGTGATGCCGACGCCGTGCAGGCCGCCGGAGACCTTGTAGGTGGCGTGGTCGAACTTGCCGCCGGCGTGGGGCTTGGTCAGGACGATTTCGAGCGTGCTGACGCCGGGGTAGTTCGGGTGGTCCTTGACCGGGATGCCTCGGCCGTCGTCGGCGATCGAGGCCGAGCCGTCGGCGTGGATGGTCACGTCGATGGCGCGACAGTGGCCGGCCATCGCCTCGTCGATCGAGTTGTCGACAACCTCGTAGATCAGGTGGTGGAGCCCCCGGGTGGTGGTGTCACCAATGTACATGCCGGGGCGCTTGCGGATGGCCTCGATCCCTTCGAGGACCCGGATATTCTCCTCGGTGTAGCCGAGTGCCTGGGAGCCGTCGCCGCCAGGCCCCGGGGGAGTGGTCGGGGCCTCGGGAGTCTCGATCGAGCCGTCGGAGTTGAGGGCCATCACCAAACCTCAAAAAGGCTGAAGAGCAAGCAAGCAACGTGCAAGGCGGGGTTCGGGTCGGTTCGGGAGCGTCGTCGATCGACCAGCGAGCGGTCACGGTTACGATCACGATTCGACGGGACCGACCCGGAAGCGGATATCGAGGACCGGGGTGCCGGGGGCCTCGCGCCGCAAGGTGGCGAGGATGGACGGCTTGCGGAACGCGGAGAGTTCCTCCAGGAGCGTCGGGTGAGCGACCGTGACGCTCAGGACCCCGTGGCGGACGCCACCGAGGCGGGTTCGGGCGACCAGGTCGGCCCCGACGGCCGATTCCCAGGCGGCTTCCAGCTCGCTGAGGGCTCGGGTTCGGGCGTATCCTCGAGCGGCGAACAGCGAGCCGAGCGTCTCGGCCAGGGGGGTCGGACCTCCGCCCCCCTGGGGGCGTTCTCGATGTGTACGCTTTTTCATTGTAACGTCTCAACCCCGCATTTGGCAAGCGGATGGGGCACGCTCCGCCCGCCCCCACCTGGCCGATGATCTGGCTCCGAAGTGCCCAAGCTTAGCGGTCGCGGTTCAGGGGCATCACGACATAGGTATATTGGTCTTCGGTCTTGAACACGGCGGCGCTTTTGTGGTCGATCAGCTCGGCGGCGATCGGCTGCGAGGGGTCGAGGGTCTTGAGGGCCTCGATCAGATAGGTGGCGTCGAAGGTGATGGCCACGTCCTTGCCGTCGTAGGTGATGGGCAGCTCGACGTGCGACTCGCCGATGTCGGCCGTCTGGCTGGCGAGTTTGAGCAGGCCGTCGCCGAACTGGAAGTCGACCCCTCGGCTCTCCTTGCTGGTGACGATGGCCGCCTGCTCGACGGCCGAGAGCAACGGATCGACCTCGGTGAAGGGGATCCGGCACTCGTAGCTGCTGGGCATGACGGCCTTGTAGTTCGGGAACCGGCCTTCGACGAGCCGGCTGTAGATGACCGCGCGGCCGGTCCGGACGAGCACGGCGGTGCCGTCCTGCACGGCGATTCGGGCCGGCTCGTCGTCGTCGAGGTTGCGCTCGATGAGGCGGAGGGCCTTGACCGGGATGACCGGGGCCTGGCTCGGAACTTCGGCCTCGCCTTCGGGTTCGCAGGGGATGATCTGGCGGGCCATCCGGCGGCCGTCGGTACCGACCATGGTGATCGACTCGGGCCCCGGCTCCATCAGGACGCCGGCGAGGGCGTATCGGGTGCTGTCGGGGTCGGTGGCGAAGCTGGTGCGGCGGACGGCGCGGCGGAGGTCGGCCGGGGAGATGCGGTAGCCGGTCTCGGCGTGGAAGTCGGGCGGGTCGGGGAAGAGGCTCGGGTCTTCGGCCGGGAGCTTGAACTCGGAGCGGTGGCCGCGGACGACCAGGGTTTCCCCCTCGACTTCAAGGGCCAGCTCGTCGTCTCCGGTGCTGGCGCGGAGGATCTGCCCCATCTTTTGCAGGGGGAGGATGACCGAGCCGGGCTGATCGACCTTGACCCCCAGCACCTTCAAGCGGATGCCGACTTCCAGGTCGGTCGCCATCAGGGTCGAGCCCTGGTTCGGCGAGGCGTCGAGCTTGAGGTTCTGGAGGATCGGCTTGGGACTCCGGGCCGGCACCACACCGCCGACGGCCCCGAACGCAGCGAGCAATTGCTCGCGGTCGCACAGCAATTTCATGGAGACGCCCCGCCCTGGACCTCGGGTCCGATGTCCCGGCCGCTTCCGCGCGGCTCGGCTCCGAGAAATCACTCAACCCCCGACCTGTTGATGCAACCCGCGCTGCCGCGGCACCTTCGCTCGGCCCGAGGGGAGGATTCCGAAGAACCCGATGATACCAAAGAACTTAACCGGCCTCAAGGCGGGCTGACGGCCGGTCAAGGGCCAAGGGCGATGTCGTGGTACGGCTCGCCGGGGTGGTGCGGCGTGATCCGGATGGTGACCTTGCGGTCGAGCCGTTTGAGGAAGTCGAGCAGGGTGTCGGTCGAGAACCGGCTGAAATGGCCGTCGAGGAGGTGCGCGACCTCCTCCGACGACAGGCTCAGCAGCGACCCGATCGCCTCGGGGGTCATCCCCGCCTCATCCAGGATCCGGAAGACGCACGCTCCCAGCTTCGCCCTCGCGAACCGTTCCTCGGCATCCTCGAATCCGAGGTCGGCGAAGACATTGCCCGAGCCTTCCTCGAATTCGATCTCCATCGGTTTAGCATCCCTGTTCGCGACGACGGGCCAGCGATACCGCCTCGGCGTATCGCTGTTTGATCAGGTCCACGTCCGACTTCGGAGTCGCGATACCCTCTTTGGATTTTTTCTTGAAGGCGTGCAGCACATAGATGCACTCGCCGAGTTGCACGGCAACCACCGTGCGGTAGGCATCGGTATCGTACTGCACTGCCAGTTCGAAAACGCCAGGGCCGACTCCCTTGAAGGGTTTCGCGCTCCTCGGCATCCCTCCGAACTCGATCGATTGTAACTCGTCCCCAATAAGCTTACGAGCCCCGTCAGGGAATGCCCGGATGGCTTTTAGGGAGTTGCCCATCCAAATGGATAGGCGTTTGGAGTTATAACGCAAATTATAACCCCGCCCTGGACCTCGGGTCCGATGTCCCGGCCGCTTCCGCGCGGCTCGGCTCCGAGAAATCACTCAACCCCCGACCTGTTGATGCAACCCGCGCTGCCGCGGCACCTTCGCTCGGTCCGAGGGGAGGATTCCGAAGAACCCGATGATACCAAAGAACTTAACCGGCCTCAAGGCGGGCTGACGGCCGGTCAAGGGCCAAGGGCGATGTCGTGGTACGGCTCGCCGGGGTGGTGCGGCGTGATCCGGATGGTGACCTTGCGGTCGAGCCGTTTGAGGAAGTCGAGCAGGGTGTCGGTCGAGAACCGGCTGAAATGGCCGTCGAGGAGGTGCGCGACCTCCTCCGACGACAGGCTCAGCAGCGACCCGATCGCCTCGGGGGTCATCCCCGCCTCATCCAGGATCCGGAAGACGCACGCTCCCAGCTTCGCCCTCGCGAACCGTTCCTCGGCATCCTCGAATCCGAGGTCGGCGAAGACATTGCCCGAGCCTTCCTCGAATTCGATCTCCATCGGTTTAGCATCCCTGTTCGCGACGACGGGCCAGCGATACCGCCTCGGCGTATCGCTGTTTGATCAGGTCCACGTCCGACTTCGGAGTCGCGATACCCTCTTTGGATTTTTTCTTGAAGGCGTGCAGCACATAGATGCACTCGCCGAGTTGCACGGCAACCACCGTGCGGTAGGCATCGGTATCGTACTGCACTGCCAGTTCGAAAACGCCAGGGCCGACTCCCTTGAAGGGTTTCGCGCTCCTCGGCATCCCTCCGAACTCGATCGATTGTAACTCGTCCCCAATAAGCTTACGAGCCCCGTCAGGGAATGCCCGGATGGCTTTTAGGGAGTTGCCCATCCAAATGGATAGGCGTTTGGAGTTATAACGCAAATTATAACCCCGCCCTGGACCTCGGGTCCGATGTCCCGGCCGCTTCCGCGCGGCTCGGCTCCGAGAAATCACTCAACCCCCGACCTGTTGATGCAACCCGCGCTGCCGCGGCACCTTCGCTCGGTCCGAGGGGAGGATTCCGAAGAACCCGATGATACCAAAGAACTTAACCGGCCTCAAGGCGGGCTGACAGCCGGTCAAGGGCCAAGGGCGATGTCGTGGTACGGCTCGCCGGGATGGTGGGGGGTGATCCGGATGGTGACCTTGCGGTCGAGCCGTTTGAGGAAGTCAAGCAGGTCGTCGGGCCTCGTCCCGTCGTTGGGCCGATCGCCAGGTCAACCGAATCGGCTCGGTGGGGTTCTCTCGGCGATTGATCGCAATCGCACGAGGGGGCCACTCTGCGTCAGGCATGAGGGCCGTTCTTCCTCAGCGAGCGCAAGGCCTGATTCACCGCCTCGTCGCTCGGAAATGCCGTGCGGACCTCAGGACGAACCCTCGCGAGGGCGGCATCAGACTCGGTTGGCGGCCCACGTGCCGGCGCAGTTGAGAATCAACTCCGGGTCCTCGTATTGCTCGCGGAGCATGCGCTCATACAGTTGTCCCTCGGCCTGGCGATCGACCGGGCCATCAACGCCAAGGATCGTTGCCAGGGCCGAGGCAAGCGCCTGGGTCGTGCCCGAACCTTCGTCGAACTGAGACTTCTTTCGCCAGAGCAGATCCTCGGGCAAGAGGTCCTCACAGGCCTTGCGGAGGATCCACTTCTCGACCAGCTCGCCGTCGTCGGTCTCCTTGAGCTTCAGGGTGACAGGGATCGACTGGGCGAAGTCGATCAGCTCGCGGTCGAGGAAGGGGGTCCTTGCTTCCAAGCCCTGGGCCATGGTGATCCGATCCACGCGCTGAAGATTGATGTTGTGCATCGCCGCCAGCGACCGCGTCAGCTCGTCGGCCAGGTCTCGGGGTCGATCGGCGTAGCGTTGGTGGTAGGCGTAGCCGGCGAACAGCTCGTCGGCCCCCTCACCGGTCAGCACCGCCTTCACGTGTCGCCGGGCCAGGGTCGTGGCGAAGTGGGTCGGAATCGCGCTGCGGACCAGGTCCGTATCGGCACTCTCCAGATGATAGACGACCTTCGGCAGCACCTCGATCAGGTCATCCTTCGAGAACAGTAATTCATGATGATCCGAGTCGATATGCTCGGCCACTCGGCGAGCGGCCATCACGTCGGCGCTCCCTTCCAGGCCAACGGCGAAGGTCTTCAACCTCCTCGGGCTGAACCGGGCGGCCAGAGCGGCGATGATCGAGGAATCGAGCCCCCCGGAGAGGAACGAGCCGACCTCCACATCGGCCACCATCCACTTGCGGACGGCCTCCTCCATCACCAGGCGAAGCTCCCTCCAGATCGACTCGGCCGACTGCCCCGGTTCCAACTCGGCGGCCCCGTGGGGCAAGCGATACCAGCGTCGGATCCCATCCCGACTGTCAAACATCGCTCCCGGCTCGATCGCCTCCAGCTTCTCCAGCCCAAGCCCGTCAAACGCCTTCAGCTCCGAGGCAAAGGCCAGGCCCCCGCGCAGGTGGGCCACGTACAAGGGCTTGATCCCCAGGGGGTCTCGGGCGGCGATGATTCGCTCGGGGGTCGCCAGCACAAAGGCGAACATCCCGTCCAGTTTCGACACCCAGCGCATCTGACCCGACCGAAACAATTGCAGAATTGTCTCGCTGTCGCTGGAGGTCTCAAACGCGCTTTCCCCCAAAATCGCGCGGATGTCGGCGTAGTTGTAAATCTCTCCGTTGGCCACCAGCACGTTGTCCGAGCAATAGATCGGCTGCGAGCCATCCGCTGTGCCGATGATTGACAACCGACAATGCGCCATCACCGCCGGAATCTTCGCTGGCGAAAGCACCGCCGTTTCGTCTGGCCCCCGATGCTCGATCCGCTCAATCATCTGCCGAGCCAGCACCTTGTCGTCGATCTTCCAGAGGCAAACAAATCCGCACATGAATCATCTTTCGTTGCGTTCGATGGAGTCGGTTGTCTCGATGGCCCCCGTCTTGATTGTTCCCCGGCCGCCGCGGAGGTCAACCCCAAGGGCCTCGGCTCCCGTTCTCGCCGGGAACCTGGGAGAGGTTCCTGAATGAAGGGGATGATGGAGCGAACTTGCTCCTGAAGGAGAACTCATGTTCCCATCATCTCCGCACGATTGATTGGTTGGAGCTGTCCGTCATGACCCAGGCTGAAATCAACGACGCCGAGTGGCACGATCCCCGGAACTGGCATGGCAGGTGGTTCGAGATCTACCGGAGCCCGAGAGACTCGCGAGCCTGGGTCCCCAAGCGTAAACCGTGGATGGGCTACACCGTGAACTTCGCCCATCCTTCCGGGCCGCTGACCGTCTTGCTCCTCCTTGCGGTCGCGTTCGGGGTGACGATCGTCGCGCTGCTCGCCTCGCCCTGATCGGTTCGGCGAGGCCAGGCAGGCGGGCGGCTCGGACTGGACTGTTCGAGCCGGGCCCCCGCTTTGGATTGGCAAGCGATTATTCGTCGGCTCCGATTCCAAGGAGTCGGGGCGGGTCGTCGGCCTCGGCCGGTGCGGTGAGGGAGAGCAGGAAGGCACCGAGCTGTTCCTTCCGCGGGCTGGAGAGCTGCGCGAAGCGTCGGGCGGCGGCGGCTCCCTGGCCGTCGTGCAAGAGGATGGCCTCGGAAATCGTCTGGGCTCGGCCGTCGTGAAGGTACGGGCCCGAGTCGGCCAGGCCCCAGAGCGGTGGGGTGCGCCACTCGTGATCCGTGGCCGGGGCATCGGCATCGAGAGCGGCAGCGGGGGCTGCGGCGGGTCGAGCCCCAAAGGCGATGTACGAGCCCGTATCGACGAGCCGAGGGCCCATGTCGTGCAGCAGCAGGTCGCTGTAAATCCCTTCGATCGGCCCGAGGTCGGGGACGTGGCACGAGGCGCAGCCGATCGATCGGAAGGTGCTTGCGCCTGCTTCAATCCGGGTGGCGAGTTCGTCATCCACGGTGATCGTCGGCCTCGGTAGGGATCGGACGAAGGCGAGAAGGGCGTCGAGGTCCCCCTGATTCAGGTCGGGCCCCGGAGCGCCGATGCCCGGCAATCGCGGATCCAGCGCCTGGTGATGCCCGGGGACTTCCAGGCCCAGCTCTCCGGCCGCGGCCGATCGGACAAACTCGTCCAGCGTTGCGGTTTGCCCCTTCCATCCGAACCGGCCGATGCGGCCGTCGGCGGTGCGGGCCAGGCGGCCCCGGGTCGCCTTTGCCCGTCGGGAGCGTCGGGCGGCGTCTTCCAGCACCTCATCGGGAAGGTCGTCGATCAGGGCAACGCCGAACAGGGCCGTCGGGTTGCGCTGGGTGATGCGCACCGAAACCGAGCCGTGCCGACCGGGAACCTCGGCCCGCCAGTTGCCGTAGGCGGGATCGGTGCCGAAGCGGTGCAAGACCACGCTGGGCGACTCTCGGAATCCGGGGTGAATTGCCTCCAGGGCGGCCAGGTTCGCCGGCGGAGCGGCGGCCCCTCGTCGGTTTGTGGCCACGGCGGCGGCGGGGGGCGTGCCGATCCGGTACTCGAAACGGTTCGGACCCATGTTCATGCTGAAAGCATAAAAGAATCCGGTTCCTGCTGAGCCATCCTGTCCGGTGGCCGAGGCAATGTCGATATTCCTCGCCGAATGCCCCGCTCCTCCGATCCCGCCACGGTCGTGGCAATCGAGGCACGACTGGGCATTGAAGACCGGCCCGAGGCCATCTCCCCCCCGGCTCTTTGGATCGCCCGGCATCCAGCGGTGGGTGAACAGGTCGCGGCCGAGTTCGATCACCCCGGGGGCAGCGGGGCTCGAATCGTCCTCCTGTGCCTGGAGGTGAACCGGGACGACCAGCATCATCAGCACGGGTCCGACGATGCCCGGAACGCTCGTTGCGAACGCCTGGCTCATGCGAAGTCTCCTCCGTGGCGAATCAGATCAAGCCCATCCGATTGGATGCTCGAGTGAGAGGCGGACGTCGACAGCCCGCGAGACGATCACGAGTCTTCATTAAACTCCAGAGACGCCGCGGAAGTCCAACCGATTCGATCAATCTTTCGGTCAGCGGTCATGCTCCGGCCAGCGGGCCTTGCCGGTGGCCTAAAACCTGCAAGAGAATCTTCTGCGAAGGCACGGTCGATTCTCGATTCATCCCTGTGATTCAAAGGAAACGGCATCCGATGAGCAACCCGCACCACATCTCCATCGAACCGATCGCCGGCCGGGTCCTGGTGACAAAGGGAGAGAAGACCATCGCCGAGTCGCGCCGGGCGCTGGCCCTGAAGGAAGGTAGCATGGCGCCAATCGTCTACATCCCACGCGACGACATCGTGATGGACGCCATGCAGCGCACCGAGCGATCTACCCACTGCCCCTTCAAGGGCGACGCCAGCTACTTCCGCCTGACGATCGGCGACCAGGTGACCGACGACGTCGCCTGGAGCTACGAGGACCCGAAGGCCGAGGTCGCCGCCATCAAGGACCACCTCGCCTTTTATCCGGGCAAGGTCGATGCGATCGTCGTGCAGTGAGGTGGGCCGCCGGGCGTCCCGATTGGCACGCAGACGACCCTTGAGGGTTCACTCGCGTGTCGCCTGGTTTTCGATCATCCGGTCCAGGATCTCCTGCTGTTCCCGGCGCTCGTCGATCCGGTGCATCCGGGCCGTCGTGTTGGTGGCGTTGAAGGTGTCGGGGTCGCCCGGGAGGTGCTCGTCGAACCACCGGAGCGCCTCGGCTCGCTCGATGGCCTCGACCGTCGCCGCGGCCCAGAACCAACTGCTCTGCTTGTGACGAGGGGTCAGGAATAACACGTCGTCCGGTTCAGGGGCGGCCATGCTCCGCGAGAGGGTGTACCAGACGGCCAGGGTCGCAAACAGACGAGCCTGGATCTCGCAATACCGGGGGGTGTAGGTACAGTTGGCCTCGGCCTCCGCCACCCACTCGGCATGGGAGGCGACCCGGAGCGCGTCGGCAACCTCGGCGCGGGCCGTATCCAGGTCGTTGAAGGTCGCGCGTTCCGAGGCAAACAGTTCGGCCGTCGCAAGGGCGCGATGGACCCGATCATTCTCAATGACGTGCCAGATCCGCCGGCAGCAGGCGCAGGCGAACCGGCGAACCAGGTCGTCGCTGAGCCCGGCACAGCGGGCGTCAATCTGCGCCTGGAATCCCTCGAACGATGGCATGACGGAGAACGGATCGAGCCGTTCAGAAATCATCGGACTGAGTTCGGAAACCAGAAAGCCGTAGGTGTCGGGCCATCGGGGCCGTCGGCGATCCTCAAGAACACGCCGCGTCTCATCGTGCCGACGCGCCCGGTTCGGCATCAAAATCCGTCAGACGAGGCGGAGAAAAGGCCACCCGCAACGCATTAACGACCGCAATCACGTCGATCACTTCCTGGAAAATCGCCCCCGCCACCGGAGGCAAATAGCCGAAGGCGGCGATCATCATGCCGACCAGGCTCAACACCATGCCGCCGACGGCGCTCTGAAGGACGATTTTTCGAAGGCGCTTACTGATATGGAAAAATTCGTCAACCTTTGAAAGCGACGTGTCAAGGATCACCGCCCCGGCGGCTTCAGATGTGATGTCGCTGTTCTGGCCGAAGGCGACGCCGACGGTCGCCTCGGCCAGGGCAGGGGCGTCGTTGATGCCGTCTCCCAGAAACACAGTGGGCGCTTTCGAGGTCTCGTCTCGGACGATCGCCACCTTCTGCTCGGGCGTTTGCGAGGCATACACCTCACCGATGCCAACCCGATCGGCCAGGTAGCGCACCTCCGACTCGCGGTCTCCAGAGACAATCAGGACGCGGTCAAACTGGTGTTTCGGCCCCAGGTGCTCGATGAACGAGGCCCCCTCGCGCCTCGGCTCGTCACGAAAGCGGAAGACGGCGGCGAAGCGGTCGTCGATCGCGGCCACGCATTCCATTCCCCCAGACATGGGAGGAAGGTGGGGTGCGGCCTCGGGATCGAGCGCAAGCAGTTGCTTCCGGCTGCAAATCCGCACGGTATGGCCGTCAACCGTCCCGAGCAAGCCCTGGCCGGGCCGCTCCTCGACCTGCGAGGCATCGGACAGATTCAGGCGTCGGCGCCTGGCTTCGTTCAGAATCGCGCCGGAAAGCGGGTGCTTCGAGTATCGTTCCAGGCTGGCGACCAGGTGGAGAATCGCATCCTCGCTCATGCCCGCGATCGTCGAGACGTCGATCGTCGTCAATCGAGGAGCACCATACGTCAAGGTCCCCGTCTTGTCGAAAATCGCCGTGCGGCACGTATCAATCGCTTCGAGAACCGCCGGATCTTTGATGATGATCCCTCGCCTCGCCGACAGCGAAATCGCCCCAATGATTCCCACCGGAATCGCAATCAAGAGCGGGCAAGGCGTGGCCACCACCAGCACGGCCAGAAATCGCACCGCATCGCCGCTGATCAACCAGGCCACTAGCGCGATTGCCACGGCCAGGGGCGTGTAGAGCGCTCCCAGCGTGTCGCCCAGGCGTCGGATACGCGGCCGACGTTGTTCAGAGGCGCGCATCACCTCCATGATTTTCGCATATCGCGAATCGATCGCCAGCTTTTCGGCCCGAATGGTCAGGGCCGACTCACCGTTGATCGCCCCGGAGATCACCGTCGAGCCGGGGGCCTTCGACATCAGGTATGGCTCGCCGGTCAGGAACGACTCATCCATCGTTCCATGACCATCGATCACCTCGCCGTCCACCGGGCAAATCTCGTGCGGGAAGACAACCAGCTCATCGCCGATCCCCACCGCGTCGAGCGCCACATCGGCCACCGTCCCGCCCTGGGTCTTGCGGTGGGCGATCGAGGGCATCCGCTTCGCCAGCGCTTCCAGCACCGACGAGGCGCTCCGCACCGCGTATGCCTCGATTGCCTCGCCTCCGGAGAGCATCAACACCACCAGCGCTCCGGCGAGGTATTCCCCCAGCACGACCGCCGTTACGATCGAGATCCCCGCCAGCAAATCCGCGCCGAACTCGCGGCGGAGCATCTTCGACAGCAGGTCCAGCACCAACGGCCCCCCACCGAACAGCAAGGCCGCCAGCAACGGCCAGCGTTCGATCGGAATTCCCTGAACCGTCGCGCTGGTGCCGATCCCAAACCGAAGCACCAGATGCACCGCGATCATTCCCACGGTAAACACCGCGATCAGCGCCGAAGATCGGCTCACACGGTCGGCAACAGGTTCGATCGGTGCGTCGGTGGGCATTGGATCAACTCGGAAAAGAGTCGAGACGAGTCAGGTAGACAACTCAACACGTCTCGGAGCGATCAACCAATTTGCAATCGCATCACGATGCGTTTTCGATCGGAGGGAACCCGAGCAAGGCCCGTCCGGCGGCGATCGAGCGGGCCGACGGCGCTCTCGGGTCGTCGTCGACGGCCAGCTCCCAGCAACAGTGAAGAGCGTAGATGTCCTCCGGTGTCATGCTTGACGATGTTTCCCCAAACAGCGAAAAGGTGATCGAGCCGACCATGCCGATCCCTTCCGTTTCGGGCTGATCCGGAGCAGTCGCCGCGTATCGGTAGTGAAACAGCCAGAGCCGCCTCATGTCGTTGGCCGGCGGCCAGAGGAGTTCCCGCGTATCGAACAGGGAAATCTCGTCGGGAGGCTGGCCGAACTCCATCGGGTGCCCGAGCCAGTCGACCATCTTCGCCATCGCCTCGAAGTTCGGCTCGTGGGCGCGCGGCGGAACCGCCTCGTGCCGGTCCAGCTCCTGCAAATACAGCCTTGCCTGAAGACTGTGGTTCACGTCCAGGCACAGCCGCCCCAGAAAGCGAATCCCCGCCTCGCTGCCGAGCTTCGCCGCCGCCCAGGCCCCTTCCATCTGCACACCGGTCGAGGGGTGATCCATCGCCAGCGCCATCAAGGGTTCTCGTGCGGCCGGGTCGAGAAACGGCAAGGCCGCCGCGGCGCTCTGTGCCTGAGAAAACGACTCGGGGTCCGAGTCCCTCAGCAGTCCGACCAGCCGATCAATCCCCTCCGATGAATCAAACGGGTGATCGTCAATGAATCCTTCTCGCGCCAGCGTATTGGCAAAGTCGAGGTAGGCAATTCCTGCGAACCCCTTCGGCAAGGGGTCGCGCAGGCGGTCGCAGAGGGTCAACCGGAGGGGGTGCTGCGCGTCGAAGGTCCGGAAGATCACCTCCCAGAGAAACGCCTCATCGACGCCCGGACGGCGGGCTGCCTCGGCTATCGGCTCGATCGCCTCGGGCACGCGATACAGGCCCAGCACCTTCAGCGCGAAGGCGATCACCTCCCGCCTCGACGGCGTCGCAGCCTCGGGCGACCGCAAATGCTCGGTCACCACCGCCGCCAGCCGGGAGATCCCCCGCTCGGCGATTCCCTCGTAGGCTTCTCGCGTCTCGATCCCCTGCAAGATCCCCAGCACGGCGTGCAACGGCGACCGTGTTGTCTGGTCGTCCGGATCAGGTTCGGCCGGCAGGCGCTCGAGCGCCTCGCACACGGCCTCCGCATCCTCGATGGTCCGCAGCGGGTAATCCCCCAGCTCGTGAATGGCGGCGGCAAGGTCGGCCCCGGGCGCAAGCCCCCGGGTGATGGCATCGCGAAGCGGTGAAGGCATCGGTCGATCCGATCCGTCAAGAAAATCCAAAGAAATGAGCAAACATCAAAGCACGAACGACAGCTTCCGGCGATACTCGGTGGCGATCGGGTCGCCGGGCGGCATCAGGTTGAAGATCGCGAGCATCGTCTGCCTCGCCTGCTCGCCGACGCCGTGGCGGTCGCGCTCGACCAGTTCGAGGCACACGGCCAGCGCCTCTTCGTTCTGCCCCGAGGCGGCCAGCGCCTCGGCCAGGCGGAAGCGGGCGTGCAGGTCGTCGGGGTTCGCGTCGGCCTCGGCCCGGGCCGAGGCCAGATCACCGGCGTCGGCCGCGGCGGCGTCGAGGGCCAACCGGGCCTTCACCGCCTCGGCCTCGGGTTCGAGGTAGCCCCGGCCTTCGAGCTGGGTGATCAAGGTTGCGGCCTCGTCGGTCTTCCCCTGCGCTTCGAGCACACGGGCCAGGCCGATCTTCGCCTTCACCTCGCGTGGGTCCAGCTCCAAGGCTTCCCGATACTTCGCCTCGGCCGAGGCCGGCTCCGACCCCTCCAGCGCCGTGGCCTCGGCGGCAATCGCCTGCGCCGGCGTCGGCAGCAATCGGCCGATGAAGTCTCGGATCACGGCCTCCGACTGCAACCCGACGAACCCATCCACAATCTGCCCGTCCCTCAGGCCGAAGACCGCCGGAATTCCCTGCACGCCGAAGGCCGAGGCGATGTCTCCCAGCTGCTCCGTATCCGCCTTCACCAGGATGAACTTCCCTGCATACTCGTGCGCTAGCTTTTCCAGCAACGGGCCGAGCCTCCGACACGGCCCGCACCACTCGGCCCAGAAGTCGACCACCACCGGCACCGACTTCGACCGCTCAATCACCTCTTGCTCGAAGCCCTCCCGGGTCGCGTCGATCACGAATGCGGGTTCCTGAGTGTCGCTCTGTGGAGTGCTCATGGTCGTTGGGCCCGATGCGAAAGGTTCGTTCGGTCACCGTCAATTCCCCTTCGCAATCCCGAAGGTTCAGGGCCTGGCTTGCCTTCCCCTTTCCCCTCGTGATCCGAAGCCGTCTGAGCCTCCCATTGTACCACCTCGCCGCCCGTTCCGGATCACCCGAGGTACCCGCTTCGCTCCGCCCCGAGGTTCCCCCCGGAATCCCGGCCCGGTCCCACCTCACCCAACGCCTCAACGGCCTGCCCATGACTCCCGAGGCCCCGGAAAGCAATCAGGGATCGCCTTCCGGCAACGCATAGGAAACCTTCGCCTCGTGGAGGCTGATGAAGCCACGCCGCTGCAACTCGGCGATCAATTCGGCAAGCTCCGGTTCCTTCAGTTGTTTCTGGAAGACGGAAGCCACCGTGCTCGTCAGCGTCTTCACCGATTTTGGCCTGGCGGTGCCTCGCTTCTTCAGGTCGGCCACCAGGACCGCGACCCGATCAGGAAGGGTCTTCGAGTTCGCCACCTTCACGAGCGTGATGCTTTCAATCGCCTTCGATCGAACAATGAAAACCTTGTTGGTCTTCAGATGCTGGACCAGTGGATCGAATCCCGTATCCTTCGAGATGATGTGGAAGAAGGCCGTGGGATCATTGGCCGCAAGATAACCGATGTAAAAAGCGATGTGAAAATCCAGCGCGTTCGACCCCTTGCCCGCCATCTTGACGTACTGGGCGCGTGACCCGAGACGCTGCATCCCCTCGGCGATCTCGTACGACACCTTCGTCTGAGTAGCTCCCACAAACAGGAGCACTCTGAAGTGTTCGGCGTCGAGCCCCTTCAACGACTCGGGCTGAACATTCTCATAATCGATGAGGACATAGTTCCTGCGCACCGTGATGTTCCAGGGCGACGGTTGCGATCCCTCAAGACTCTCAAGGGCGCCGTGTGGCCGCCCCGAGGCAGCAATCGAACTCCCCCGGCACCGCCCGTGACCGACCCTACGACGACTCTAGTCCACGGCTCCGGCCGTGTGGCACTGTTGGCCTCACCCGTGCGTTGTGCCTTTCAGCGTGTCCAGGCTCGGCACGCCCCCGAGCGGGTTCCAGGGGGGTGTCGCACCCCTGGTCGATCGCAACCAGCCTGGACCCGACTGCCGATGGGGTGGCGCGGGGTGGTCCCCCTGGCCAGCCATCCCCAGCACGGGTGAGGTCACCTGTACCACCCGCCCGTCAGGCTCGCGATTGCCAGATCTGCGGGTTCCGCTTGCCGTGGAACACGGCGATCACTTCGACCCGGTCGGGCAGGACACGGTAAAACACGCTGTACGGGAACCGTTGGACCCGCGCCCGTCGGAGGTCTCGGTAGACCACCGCATGAAGTTCCGGCTGCTGGCCGATGCGGTCCAGCACCTCCTGGACGCACTCGATGAACACCTCCCCGCGCCCCGCCTGCTGCTCGTACCAGGCCGCCGCCTCCACGAACTCCCGGTCCGCGGCCGGACTGAGCAAGACCGGGAGGCTCATCGCCGGATGCGCTCAAGGGCGCGGGCCTTGACCACTTCCCAGGGGATACCCGCCTCGGGATTGCGGTCCAGTTCCTCGACCCGTCGATCCAGCTCGGCCTTCATCTCCTCGGTCAGTTCCAGCTCGGCGCCTTGATTGCCGAGCCGATCCCAGACGTCCTGAACCAGCCGGATTCGATCATCGATCGGCAATGACTCGACGGCCCTGAGAACGGATTGGTAGTCCATCGGTCGCCCGCCTCGCAGGGGATTTTGTGACGTTCGCGCGGGCTGCTCCCGCCTCCATCCATCATACCCCACCAGCCCGACCAGGCCCAGGGCCCCGGGCGGGTGGCCGGGGCAAAGTTTTCGTGCCCCAGTCCGCAACCGCTGCGCTCACCGGGGCACGCTCGAAGACTCGCTCTGCCCCGGCCACCCGTCCGCAGACAATCACTACCACGTAGTGACCCTTGCTTCGCCTCAAATACGCGCAATTCCTTCCCATCGTTGCCAATTCATCGCTTGTAAATTTCGGCCGTGGTATTTCTCCTTGAGGCGTTCAATGACTGCCCGGACGTCACTTCGATCCATTTCGAAATCGGCAACCAGACAATCACAACGGTCCTCCATTGCTTCTTTATCATATACAACCTTGTATTGTTCAAGAAAACACGCCAGTCCGCTTCGACGCACTCGATCGATACGACTGGAATAATCGTTCATGTGTAGCGAAATGCCATCGACTCCTAATAGGATCGCGCCGTCTACTTCAGGGTGTTTATGGAACGCGCTTTCAGAGAAGTAGAGGCAGCGGCGTCTACGGCGTTTTCCGTCTGCTTCACAATCGGTGATGGCGGCAACGCCATAGAGAGTTCCGAGGATCTGTTCGTGCATAAAACGAGCATCGTATTTGCTCTTTGCGATAAGGGCTACCAGCCAGAGATGATCCTTATATTCTTCTGCTGTGCTTTGTAATTGGCTCTTAGCCTTGTGAATTTCTTTAGCTACGCGATTTCGGTAAACATGGGAGCGAGTCGTCTCGAACATCTCACCCTTACACAAAACTTGCTTGATTTTGACCTCGTCGTTTATTCCCTTCACTTCTATGAGGTATTTCTCCCGCGTGTCGGTGGCTGACAGATCACATCGCTCAACTTCCGCCTTCGGGTCAACCTCAACTCGGGTCACGCTGAGACCCGCTGCTTGGAGGTTCTCGCATACGTAGTTTAAATCACGTTCGTCGTCCATCTTCAGCCTCTGATCCGCGAAGAACCAAGCCGCCTCACCAAAATCGACAAACGATTCCTCATATTCTTGAGCAATCACAAAGGAGTCGTCCCGGAAAAACACGACGGATCGCCCATCTCATCCCATCGGCCTGATTCTCCCGCCTTCGTTGCGTTGATGCAAGCACAATCGAGGCTTCGGCGAACGGACGCAGCCGAAGTCGCCTCCTTCCCCGTCGCGCCGCTCGGCGAGCACGCCTCGACGAACGAGGATCGCCCCCCTCAATTCACCCCCATCACACAATCGCCCCAGAAAAACGCAATTAAGCCTCCCCGATTTCCTGATCTTATCAGACAGGAGCGGTCCGTCGCGGCCCTGCCCAGGGGATCGGGCCGCAACGCATCCGATCGAGTACACCACGAGCAACACAAAGGCATCCAGACATGACACGCCTCCTGAGCCTGAAGCAGACCCTGGCCAACCGCCTCAACGCCCTGCGATCGACCGGCCCGAGGTCGAGCGAGGGGAAGCAACGAGCGAGCCAGAACGCGAGGACGCACGGATTGTCGAAGGTCGGCACCCACCCGACAACCGAGATGGCCGAGGCGATCGAGCGGCGCAAGACCACCTGGAAGTCGGACTATCGCCCCGAGGGGGAGGCGCAGATCTGGGCCTTTGAGCAGCTCGTGGCCGAGTCGGTACGGCTCGATGCCTGCAACGCGCGCATCCTCGCCGCGAGGGAGGAGCACGCCCTCCGCGCCTCGGAACTCTGGGACGACGACCGCGCCGCCGAGGTCGCCCAACTCGCCGCGAAGCTCGACCGGCAGCCGGACCGGATTCAAGCGATCTTGTTGCAGAGCAAGCACGGGGTGCAATGGCTCCTCGACCGCTGGGCCGAGGTGGCCGACTCGCTCACGAGCCACCAGGGGTGGACGCCGACAACCTGGTCAAAAATGCTCGACCTGCTCGGCCTGGCGATCGACGCCCGTGAGGGGCTCGGCCCCTGGGAACTCTCGCCCGACGACTCCGGCCCCGAGCCCGGCCTGGCCCTGGTCGCCGAGGCGGTCGCCGCCCTCCGCGATCGCCTGGAAACCGTCCTCAACGCCCGAGACGAGCGCGCCCGGCTCGACACCGAACTCGGCCTGAATGCCGACGACCCCGCTTCCATCCGCCTCCTGGAACGCTACGCCGCCGACGCTCGACGCCGTTTCTCGTATTTCCTCAACGAGTTACGCCGCTTGCAGTCCTGTTCCTCCGCCCCCCGCGCCTCCTCCTCGCCTCCCGGCCCGCGCCCCTGCCGCCCCCCTCTGCAAAACGAACCCATCGCCCCCGAATCGGCCGCGCGAAACGAACCCATCGCCCCCGAATCACCCCCGTGCAATCCGCCGATCGCCTTGCCGGACAAGCGGTTGCGGAACGAGCCGGCGGCCGCTCCCGTCCCGCTCACCAACCGCCGCGCACGTCGGGCCCGAGCCGCGGCGGCAAGAAGGAAGCGAGCGGATGTGAGCCACGGATGAAACACGGATGAAACACAGATGACAGAAACCAGAACGCAACCCATACAAAGACGGAGGCAGCAACACCGCGCGCCAAGACGAAGAATACACACGTAAAAACAAGGGGTCGAAGAACCAAACCGGGATCAACCGTCGGCTGCAAACGCCATCCGTCAGCCGATTCGATTCGTCCCTTATCCGTGTTTCATCCGTGGCTCAAAACCTCCCCCGACCATCCCCTTCCGTGGCTCACCTCCACCCACCGGCTTCTGACGGCCGAGCGGGTGGCTCAGTCTCCTTCGGGGAGGCCCACCGCGCCGGTCGATTCGAAGCGCTTGACCAGGGTCACTTCGTTCCCCTTGTCGTTGTAGCGGAACTCGTCGACGAGGCCGCGGGCGAGCATGATGCCGAATCCCCCTTCGCGGATGCCCAGCTCGTTGCGGACGTCGAGGTGGGCGATCGGGTCGTCGACCTGGGCGGCGTGGGGGACGTGGCCGGGGTCGAAGCCGGGGCCCTGGTCGAGGATGATCAGGGTGACGTGATCGGGCTCGATCCGGTAGGTGATCCGGAGCATCAGCTCGGCGTCCTTGCGGTGGCCCCACTCGATCGCGTTGGAGCCCATTTCCATGACGGCCTGTTTCAGGTCCTTGATCTGCCGCTCGGTCAGGGGAGTATGCTCGTACAGGTCGGTGAGCATGTCGTTCAGCTCGGTGAGATAATCCGTTTCGCTCCGGATATCGAAATGAATCTCGCCGGCGGTGCCGAGGGTCTTGTGCTGCTCTCGCCAGGCGTGGGCGCGGTCCATCACCTCGAACAACTGATCGGGGGTAAACGGCTTTGTCAGGTACTCGTTCGCTCCGACCCGAACGCCTCGCACGCGGTTGTTCTCGGTCTGAAGCGCCGTGACCATGATAATCGGGATCAGGTTCGTCGCCCGTCGGCGTTTCAGCCGGGCACAAATCTCATAGCCGTCGACGTCGGGCAGCATGACATCAAGCAAGATCAGGTCCGGGTCGTGCTCGTCGACGGCGTCGAGCACCGATGCCCCGTCGAAGACCTGGACAGGCCGATCATTGCGGGCGCGGACGAGCTCGGCCATCAAGTCGTTGGCGTCGCGTTCGTCTTCAACAATCATTACGGTGCGCGGCGACATGGGCACGCGGTCCCCGACGTCCTTCGGGTCTTGATGACGATCTGACAGATGGGAAATCATTGTGGCGCGCATTTCGGCTCGAAGCAAGGCATCGTCCACCGGGGTCTTGCGGCTCTGCACGCTCGGATGAACAATACATCGCCGGCTCGACCGCAAGAGCCCTCAGAAATCGACCAACAAATTCCTGGCCAGCCCGTTCCAAACCGAACCGTCCCAAGATTCCGACCCGACCCCATCCTTTCCCGCCGAGCCGTTCGACGACCCGAGGCCGTGCATGCTTGACATCTCGCTGCTCCTGAAACTCATCGGTTACTCGATCTACGTGGCTCAGGCCCTGCTGGCGGTCTGGGGCACGTATAATGCGGTCATGGTCTACCGGGGCATCGGCAAGCGCACCTTGCCCGACGATCGGGCCAACCAGTTGCTCGAACAGGTCGGCACCCTCGTCGCCAAGACCGGCGCGACGAAGGAAGCCATCGACGTCTGCAACCGGCCCCCATTCTGGCATACCACGTTGGCGCAACTGGTCGCCGTCGGCCTTCAGAATCTTCACAAGGGGCTGGCAAAGATCAAGTTGCTGCTGGTCATGGAATTTCACACCCAGATCATCTCGTCGATGGAGAACCGCCTGGCCTCGGTCGTCACGGCCGCGAAGCTCGCGCCGTTGCTCGGCCTCCTGGGCACGGTCATTGGCATGATTGGGGCCTTCGGCAACGTCGGGGCGGGCGAGCGGGCGACCGACCCCGGCAGCCAGCTGGCCGCCTCGATCGCCCTGGGCCTCTGGACCACGGCCGTCGGCCTGATCATCGCCTCCCCCTTGATGCTGCTGGCCAACGACCTCCAGGGCCGCCTGCGAAAGCTCCGCGACCGAACCGAGCGGCAGCTTCAAGGGTTCCTCGAATTCATCGAGGTCGAAGACGCCCGCCGCGCCGCCGATCGCCGATCCGCGTCGGCGTCGGCCTCGGCCTCGTCCGGCCAGCGGCCCGGTTCCGGCTCCGTCCGAGCCACCGCGCCGCGTTGATCTGAAGCAACACCGACCCCTCAAACGACCTCCGACGCTCGCACGCCCCAAGGGCCGCCATCGCCATGCTCTTGCAACGCCAGGTTCGAGCTCCTCTGGAAAGCGCCGTCGACTTGACCCCGATGGTCGACGTCGTCTTTCAGCTCCTCATCTTCCTGATGCTCACCTACCGCGCCTCGGCCCAGTCCGAAATCGAGCTGCCGCCGGCGGTCTACGGCACGGGGGTTGAGGAAACTGAGGCCATCACCCTGACCCTGCTCCCCTTGCCCGGCGGCGCAGTCGCCGTTTTCAACGGCATGTCCACCGACCCAAACGACCGGCTCGACTCTCCCGACGCCATCCGCGAGGCCGTCGCCGAAGGGGTCCGTCAGGGCCGCCGCCGCGTCGTCCTCCAGGCCGATGGCGCCGTCCCTCACGGCGAGGTCCTCCGCGTCGGCTCCACCGTCGCCGAAGTCGAGGGCATCATCCTTCACCTGGGTGTCGAGGACGAAGGGCAGTAGGCACGAGGCAGGAGGCAGTCGGCAGAAAGACATCGGAAGCCGCCTACTGCCTACCGCCCTCTGTCTTCTCCTGACTGCCTCCTGCCGACCGCCTCCTGCCTACTCCCAAGAACCAATGGCCAACTGGGACATCTTCCACACCGACCGCCTCGAAGCCGAGCGAAGCCTCAGCACCGAGGCCGTGCGCGCGGCGGTTGCCTCGGGGGCGATCCGGGCCGATGACCTGGTCCGACCGGCCGGGTCGAGTGCCTCGTGGGCCCGGATCGGCGACACTCCCGAGCTGTTACCCTCCTACGGCGCGGAGGAACCCCCCTCGCCGCGCACCGAGTCGCCGAAGACGATCCGTCCCGCCGCTCCTCCTCCACCCGACGACCGGGAGCCGATCCTCGACGCCAACGTTGTCGAGGACAACGAGGACGACGAGGTGATTGAGCTTGCCGAGGTCGCCGAGGAGTTCGAACCCCTCCCGCTCGACGCCGACGACACCGACTCCGACTTCGACGACTCGATCCCCGCCCCTCCGCTCGCCACCGACGCCAAGGCCGACACCGCCAGGGCCGAGGCTGACGCTGACGCCGATGAGCAGGAACGGACCGTCGAGCTGCCCCCTCGGTCCCCCAAGCCCCCGCGCTCCTCGCGCCCGGAGCCGGCGCCGGCGCCTCCCCCGGCCGCCGTCCCGCGTCCCGACACGCTGCCCCCTGCTTCAGATGCCTCCATCGCTGCCGAAACCGAGGATGAGCGCGAGGCCGATTCCGAGTTCGACGCCGAGCCGATCCCCGCGCCCGATCTCTCCGACCGCCGCGCCGCCCCGATCGTCGAAACCTCGTCCGAAACCCTCACCAGCGCCGAGCTGTTCGGCCTGTTCGACCCGGCCGACGAGGACGAGGAGGCCGCCTCCTTCACCCTCGCTGCCGAGCCTCGGGACGAGCCCGAGGAGATCGACCTGACGGCCATGGTCGACGTCGCCTTTCAGCTCGTCCTGTTCTTCCTCGTCACCGCCACGACCCTCTACTTCAAGACCCTCGAAATCCCGACCCCCGACCCCGAAGATCCCGACGCCGTCGCCCAGCAAATGCGGACGCTCGACGAGCTGCTCGACGAGTACATCCTCGTCGAGATCGACCCCCAGGGGCGCATCTCCGTCGACCGCGAACCGATCGACCTCGCCGAGCTGACCGACCGCCTCCGCCAGGCCCGCGCCGACACCCTCCGCTCCGGCATGCTCCTGATGGCCGACTTCACCACCCCCCACCGCAACGCCGTCTCCGCCATCGACTCGGCCAACGCGCTCGGCCTCCAAATCGCCATCGCCAAGCCCTCCCCGCCGCAGTAGCCGAGTCGGGTGTGTGGCGCCCTTGAAGACCCACCTTGCCCGTTCAACGCGCGATCGACCGGAGAAAATCCACTTCAGACGAAACCTAACGAGCGCTAGTTCGGTAATTCTCGGAAAACCGCCATTCCTGGTGGGGACCACTTTGCAGGGAGAATCGGACATGCGGAACCTCGTGGCGATCATGGGTCTGTTGGGGATCGGGAGTGTCGGCGCGTCGGGCCTTGTGACGGCGGCCGAGCCGGAGGCGGGGCAGCTCGGCGGGATTCCGTCACTGGCGGTGATCCTGGCGGATCTGGACGGGGCACTCCATGACCTGGGGCAGAACGATGAAGAGAGGGTCCGGGCGTTCGTCTTCCTGTCGACCGAGTGTCCCATCTCGAACGGTTCGATCAGGACGCTCAATGCGCTGGGCGAGACGCTGAAGGACTCGGCCGTCGGGGTCGATCTGTTCGGGGTCGTCTTCGATCCGTACGTGACCCGGGCCGAGATCGCTCGGCATTTCCGGGAGTTCGAGGCGGCGTTTCCGATCCTCGTGGATGCGTCGGGGTTGCTGTTCGAGGCGTTGAGGCCCACGCACGTTCCCGAGGCCTTCGTGCTGGATTCCGACGGTCGGCTGGTCTATCGAGGGGCGATCGACAACGCCTGGGAAGCCCTCGGGCGGCGTCGCATCCAGGCCGAGCAGGCCTATCTGGCCGAGGCGATCGAGGCGGCGAGCCGGGGGTGGGCCGTTTCGATCGCCGAGACCGAGCCGGTCGGCTGCCTGATTGAACTGCCGCCGGAGGACGAAGCATCGAGCCGAGTGACCTACACCCGAGACATCGCGCCGATCCTCCAGGCACGCTGCCTGAACTGCCACCGCGAAGGGCAGGCGGCCCCGTTCGCGCTGGCCACGTATGAGCAGGCCGCCCGGAGGGCCCGTCAGATCGTCCAAGTGACGCAGGACCGGATCATGCCCCCCTGGATTCCCGGTTCGGGTCATGAGCGGTTCGTCGGCGATCGCCGGCTGACGGATCGTGAGCTGGACTTGCTGGTCGACTGGGCCGAAGGGGGCCGGGCCAGGGGAGATGAGGCCGACTTGCCCCCCGTGCCGTCGTTCGCCGAAGGCTGGCTCCTCGGTCAACCCGATCTGATCGTCCGGATGCCCGAGCCGTTCACGGTCCCGGCCGATGGCCCCGACCTGTTTCAGAACTTCGTGATCCCCCTGGATCTCGACGAGGACAGGCTCGTGGCGGCCATCGAGTTCCATCCCGGCAACCCCCGAGTGGCCCACCACGCGGTTCTGTTCCTGGATGAAAGCGGCATCGCCCGCGCACTGGACCGGGCCAGCTCGGGGCCGGGGTATCCGAATTTCGGCGGGCCGGGATTTTTCCCGTCGGGAGCACTCGGGGGATGGTCCGTCGGCAACACGCCTCGGACGCTCCCCAATGGCATGGGGCGCTACCTCAAGCGAGGCTCCGATCTGGTCGTGCAAATGCACTACCACCCCACAGGCAAGGAGGAGACGGACCAGTCGGAAATCGGCCTGTTCTTCGTCCCGAAACCGGCTAGCGAGGCGCTCAAGGAGCCGGCAAAGCTCGTCGGAAGCATCTGGCTCGCCGATTATGAGATCGACCTCCCCGCCGGCGCGAACCACGTCGAGCGATCGGCGTCGTACACCCTGCCCCGAGACGTGATCCTGGTCGGTGTCGTGCCTCATATGCACCTGCTCGGCAAGGCCATGACCGTGACCGCGATCTTGCCCGATGGTCAGGAAACAACGCTGATCGACATCGAACACTGGAACTACAACTGGCAAGACGAGTACTATTACGAGCGCCCCTTTACCTTACCCGCCGGAACGCGTCTGGAAGTCCGGGCCGCCTTCGACAATTCGGCCGAGAACCCCTCGAACCCGAGCCGTCCTCCCCGGCGCGTCACCTGGGGAGATGGCACAAATGACGAAATGTTGTTCTGCTTCTTCCTGATCGCCGCCGAGCGGACGGAGGACGTGATTCACGTGATTCTCGACAACCTCGGGCACGACGCCCGACAACCGCGTCTCGCGCCGGAGCCCAGACCGTGACGAGGCTCGACACGGTCCGCCCCCCGACCAACGCCACCGAGGAACGTCTGCTCGACGCCGCGCTGACCCTCTTCGCCCAGAAAGGTTACGAGGCCACCAGTGTTCGTGAAATCATCAACGCCGTGGGCGTGACCGCTCCGGTTCTCTACTACTACTGTTCCGGGAAAGACGATCTATTCAAACGGCTCGTTCGATGGAAACATGACCAGGCGTATCAAGAACTCGGCCAAATCCTGGGCAGCATCGAGGGCTGTGCCGATCGGCTCCGGGCCATCGCGCGGGGGTCGTTCCGTTTCTGCCTGGCGGATCTCCGCGTCCCTCGATTGATGTTTCAGACGAGCTTCGGCCCGTCCATCCCCGGGATTTCCGAATTCATGGACGCAATCGGTGCCCTGCGGTTCGAGATCGTCCGCCAGGTCATGCTCGACGGCCTCGATCAGAAGGCCTTACGAGGCGGAGACGCCGGCGCACTGGCCTTGATGTTCTGCTCAATTCTGGATACGCATCTTCATCTCTTGACTCGAATCCCCGATGCTCGGGATCGCCTGCGCCTGGAACTGGCCGATGAACTGGTCAACGCGTTCCTTTACGGGATCGGCACAGGCCGTCGAGGGCGTGTGGCCTTGCCTCCGTTCTCGCTCGGTTGAATCAAGCCGCCCGCCCGGCCCGCGCCGCCCCATCCGATTGACGCGGGCACGTGGTCTCGGGTATTTCGAGTCGTCGAAGACACACCTTTGCCCGAGATGGTGCGTCTTCGAGGATTCGACGTACTTCATGAAATTTGATAGCATGAAACTTCTTTGGTGGAATTCATTGTGCCCACTGATCGCTGGGAAGACATCGACGCCTTCTACGAGGAATTGATTGAGGACTACGGCTGGCGTCAGGAGCCGATGCGAGCCTTCGCCTCCTGGCTCGCGTCAGGCCCCTATGGCCAGGTGCTTGTGCCGAGTACCTCGCACGAGGCCCTCGGCCTATCGACCGTTTCCGCGTTTGAGGACCGGCTCAAGCGGCCGATGGTCTTCGTCCTCTACGACGGCCACCGGCGCCGCTTCCTCGTTCGATACCTCGGCCCCGATCTTCAGGAACTCCGCCGCGAATCGGTGGACGCTCCCGATGCTTCCGAGGTCTTCGCCCGCATTCTCGACTGGCTCGGCCTGTCCTGAGAAGGCGGTCGAATCGCCTCAGAACCGGAGCGTGACCACCGCGTCCGGCCCGGACAATCCGTCCTGGTTCCCGTCCAGCGCGTTGCCGGCCAGGTCGGTGATCGCATTCGGGCCGAGGCCAGGCACAACCAGGAGCCAGCCGGGAGCCGGCATGACGCCCGATCGCAGCCGCAGGCGAAGCCGAAGGCGGCTCACATCGAAGGTGGCCGAGGTGAAGGGCGACGCGACCGGCACGAAGTCGGCCCCCTGGGGCCGCAGCAGGGCGTATCGCGACGGATCACGAGCCCCGGTCAGGTCGATCCCCTCGTCGAAATCGACCGAGACAATCAGGTTGCCGACCCCGAGTGAGGCGATCCGGGCATCGAGGATCCGCGGCGGCCTCACGTCGAGAGGCAACGGGGGAACGAACACCCGGTAGCCGTAGGCATCGACCAGCAGTTGCAGGTTCAACGCCGTCGGATACGCGCGGGTGCCGACGAAGGCGTCGGCCGTCAGCAGGTCGTAGGCGTGCTCGATCGGGTCGAGGTGGTCTACGGCGTCGTTGAAGACGGCCCGAGCGCCGGTCGGCCCCTGATAGATCAGACCACCCCCGGGCCAGGGAGACAGACCGGACCCCAGGCGGTTGGCGAAGTCGATGCCGAAGCCGAGCGCATGGCCGATCTCGTGGACGACCGTCGAGAGCAGGTCGAACTGATCCGCAGGCCCGTGAACCAGGAACGTCGGCGAGGCGGCCCCCGCGAATTCGAGGTCGTCGGCCGGGGTCGGATCGACGTACCACCCTCGGCCGCCGCCGTCGGCGTCAAGCTGGATCGTTGCCTCGAACGGGCCGCTCGCGTCGTAACGGACCGTGGCCAGGCCGAGCGTGTCTCCCATGTCGAGCCCCGAGAACGCCCCTCCCTGGAACCGGATCCGCATCGTGTTGTCGGGCCGGTTGATGTCGAGGATCACGCCTTCCCAGATCTCGATCGCGCGGTCGATCACCCGACGCTCGGCGGCCGAGAACTGGTCGGTCGCCGTCCCTCGGTTCACCCAGTCAATCTGAAAGGTCGGCCGGCCCGGTCCCGGTCCCGGAGAACCGATCGGCACCGAAGCAATTGCCGGAGAGGGCATCGGGATGCTCTGCGCCGCGCCCATCGGCACCGCAAACGCCCCCGATCCGCTCGACGGCAAGACCGCGAACCGGCTGAACCCATAAACGGCGATGTCGGTGATCCCGTCTCCCTCGGTGTCGAGCGGCACCGGCCGATCGTCGAAGCCCCCGAAGGGAACCGATCGGCCCGAAGTCCCCTCCGACGGCAAGATTGCGAACCGTCGGAACCCCTCGACCGGGCTGAACCCGGCCACCGCCAGGTCGGCCCGACCGTCGCCGGTGTAGTCGCCGATCGCCGGCAGGTCGTCGAGCCCGCCAAACGGCCGCACGATGAGGCCGGTCGGATGCTCGGCGCTCGGGCCGCCGGACAGCACGACCCGGAACCGGCTGAAGCCGTCGGTGCCGCTCGGGCCGTAAACGCCGAGGTCATCGCGGCCGTCGCCGTCGAAGTCACCGACCACCGGCACGTCGGCGGCCTCTCCGATCGGCAGCATGATCACGCCGTTCGGGTGCTGCACGCTCGGGCCGTCGGAGAGCAAGACGGCGAAGCGGTGGGCCTGGTCATCGGGGCTGAACCCGTAGACGGCGACGTCGGTGATGCCGTCGCCGTCAAAATCCCCTGCGACCGGCTGATCGGCCGCCCCGCCGAACCCCTGAAGAAAGGCCGATCCCCCCCTCGACGGCAAGATCGCAAACCGGCTGAATCCATCGACCGGACTGAACCCGAACACCCCCAGGTCCGACCGGCCATCACCGTCGTAGTCTCCCACGACCGGCCGATCGGCCGCCCCCCCGAAGGCCTTCTGCACCCGTCCGCCGCTCGATTGCTCGACCGTGAACGTCCCGAATCCCTGGCGAGCGCTGAAGTCATAGACGGCAAAATCCGACCGCCCGTCTCCGTCGATGTCCGCCGGCACCATTGCCGACAAGACCACCCGCTCCTCCAGGCCCTCGAAGCCCAACCGGGCGCCCCCCGTCCGTTTCCGGAGTGCCCGAGTCCGTCGCGCAGGGGGCGTCATCATCAGCACCAATCTCCCGGGGAAGCTCCTTCAAGTCTCGACCATTCTTCCCCCTCGTCAACCTCCCCCGCAACCCCTGTTGCCGAATCGCCTCGCCCAATCCGCGCAACCGGCTCGTCCCTCGTTCAACAGCCCGCTTTGAACACGAGATCTGTGCCCTCGCTGTTGCCGAGAGAGAAAGGGACCTCCCGACCATTCCGAGGACGAGGACCGATTCCTGACCTTTTGGGCATTCGATCGGAGGGAGGCTGCTGGTGGTGTCACACGCCGATCGCGGTGAGGGCACGAGAATCATCAGTGCCCGGTTGGCCACGCGTCGGGAGAGGAGGCTTGATGAGGAAGGATCAGGACACGGCGCCGCCCGAGGATGAACTGCGCCCGGAATACGGCCCCAAAGATCTCAAGCAGGGCGTTCGGGGGAAGTATCTCAAACGCTATCAGGCCGGTACGAACCTCGCCCTGTTGTCTGCTGAGGTCCGCACGGCATTTCCGACCGACGAGGCGGTGAATCAGGCCTTGCGCTCGCTGAGGAAGAACCGCCCTCATGGCGAATCGCCTGTGACCGACCTCGTGAGATTGATCGTAATCGTCGTCAGAACAAAGCCGGGTCGATCCGGTCGACCTGGCAATTGGCCCACTGACGCGACGGGTCTGGAAACGACGAACGGGGGAAGGCAGGCCATCGGTTCGGCCAAGCAGAAGGGACACTGGTGAAGTCACCAGTGCCACCCAAATTTTCATGTGAGTATGCGATTGCGTCTACCAGTGCCACCCGCCCGAGGCCGCCCGCGCCACCCTCTGTGGTCAACCTAACCAATCGCTTTAAACGAAATTGCCAATAGGACAATTAACGGAACGGAAACCAAGAGTCCCCAGACAATAGGCTGGGCCCAATCAGGTAGACGACTGACCCAGACAAACGAAGCGACGTATGCAAGAAAGTCGATTAATCCTTGTCCATGTTCTCTGAGCTTAACAATATAAGCTGATTCCGCATTCTCAATCTGGCCATCCAATGGGATCGGAGGAGGTGTAGCTGGTGTGGCAGAGGGCATGGCCTTCGTTACTGCGGAGTTCGTGGCCGATTGATGAGTGTCTGGAGTCGAGCGGGCCGAAGAGGACTGCGAGACTGATCTCTTGTGATTGTGACGCGCTTGATCAAGGATTTCCTTGACTCGATTCGGCGAGGGAATTCCGTTTACCCCTATTTCAATTCCTGCTTGTCCTGCACTTGATATTCCTATGAAACCGACTCGGAAGATGCGCTGAAAGAAAGTCTGTCCGACCTGAACATTTCTCACATCCTCATGAAAAACTTCATTTGTGTATTTCGAAAGCAACCCTTTTCTGAGTATGGTTCGACGGTCTGTAACCGTGAGAGTGGTTCCCAGAGTATTCAACCACCACACGAAAAGCAGAAGCAAACCCAGACCCAGAAAGGGAATCAGTACGATACAAATCAGGAAACCAATGGGACTGTTGCGAAACATGGCCGGATGGGCCTGGTAAATAGTCTGCTCTGTTTGCAGCCCAGGCTGAAAAGTTGTACTCATAGCTAGGTTCCATTAAGTTTGGTTGCCACCCGCTGGGAGCAGGATGATTCTAGCCACCCACCGCTGATCAAGTCTTCGCACCAGTTCCACCCAGCCGTTCGCGCGCCTGAAGCAATAATGTTTTGCATACGGAACTCAATCGCTCGTGATCGGGCACGATCCAATTACTTCCACCTCCATATCTTGCAACGAATCGGTTG